>JASLHV010000002.1 GCA_030153205.1 Roseiarcus sp.
CAGGAGAAACCTCCGCGGGTTGGCGGTATCGATCTGATCGCCGGCGAGAAGGGCAGGGAACGCCGCAAGGAGCGCTTGAAAATCATTCTCCGAGGCGAAGCTTGCCGTCTGAAGGGGCACGAGCTTGTTGGCCTCGGTCAACACGAAAACACCTGCGCCCGACGTCATGACATCACCTCTGATCCGATCCTTCTAGGCACTTTGGCGAACCATCGACTGGATCGTCCCGTTGCGCTTTCGACCGACCAGATCGCTCTGTTCGGCCCACTAGCCCACGACAGAAGCGGCTTTGGCGGAGGGAGCAGAGGAACACAGTCAATGATCCCTTTCTGGGATAATCCTGAATTCGGATTAGGGCCGCAGTCTCGTCATCCAGGCCGCCGAATCATGCGCAAGACCCTGCGATCGCCGGATCACCGAACGCTTCTTGAGCTCCTCACTGCAGCGCGGAAGAAGGCTGGGCTAACACAGGCCGAGGTTGCTAAGAAACTCCGCCGACCGCAATCGTTCGTAGCCAAATATGAGAATGGAGAGCGACGACTCGATGTTGTCGAGTTTGTGGAATTGGCCCGGGTGCTTGCCGCTGATCCGGTCGCGTTGGTCAGAGCTTATACAAGGACAATCAAGGACTAGCGAGGGTCACCGCATACAATCGTTAGTAACAAGCTTGTTATGACGCGACGAGGCAATTCCCTTGCTACTTTCTCGCCAACAGTGCATTCGGCTCGCTCATCTTTGATGACCGCTCTGCGACCGTGACCTTCCCAGCAAATTCGACGGCTTGCGGCAGCGGGTCGCTCGGCCGTCCGAACAGGTTCGATGCTACGTCCAAAACGCCCAGGCGTACCAATAGTTAATCCCAATGGAGCCTACGATGATAAAGTTCTACTACCATCCCTCGCCCAATCCTGCGAAGGTCGCTCTTTTCCTCGAAGAAACGGGCTTGCCTTATGAAATGATGCCTGTCGATACACGCAAGGGCGATCAACATTCTCCAGAATTCCGCGCCATCAATCCCAACGGAAAGACCCCAGCCATCGTCGATGGCGACGCGACCGTATTCGATTCTAACGCCATTTTGCTCTATTTGGCCGAAAAAACCGGCAAGTTCCTTCCCGAAAAAACTCCAGCCGCGCGCGGGCAGATGCTGTCGTGGCTGATGTTCATCGCATCCGGCATTGGCCCGTACTCCGGTCAGGCAGTGCATTTCAAGCACGTGGCGCCAGAGCCGAAGGACTACGCGGCAAACCGCTATATGTTCGAAGCGGAGCGGCATTGGGGCATAGTCGACGCGCACCTCTCCGCCAACAAGTTTATGCTGGGCGACAAATATACGTTGGTCGACATGGCGCTGTGGGGATGGGCTCGGGCGGTGCCGTTCATCTTCGGGCCGGAAGGCTTCGCCAAATTTCCGAATCTCAAAACTTGGTTCGATGGCGTAAACAGCCGACCAGCCGTTGCCCGCGCTGAGGCGCTGAAGGACAAACATGCCTTCAAAATGGAAAACGATGCAGAGTCTCGCGCGCATATGTTCCCGCATTTGGCCAAGAAGGTAATCTAGGCCTTGATATGCAGGCGCATCGTCTTGATGCAAATTGGGGCGATGCGCATCCAGCCGTTTGTTCAAATACCCGAGGGTTGGCAGGCTTGCCCTCCTGTCGGTTTTTCCAGGTGCACTGACGGACCTTTTGAAAGCCGGCGTAAGCGGTCGAGGAACCCAGATGTAATGGCGTTCATTCAAAAGTCCGCAATAGGATGGAACGCAACTGTTGGGCCAAGAACGCCTCGCAAGCGCTGTCGACGAAAAATCGTAATGGCCGAATCTATTGTTAAGTCCCCACAATTCCCTTTAATCGAGAACTTTGTTTAGCGCGATCGCATTTCGACTTCGCGAGATGAGACCATCGCGCTCAAGAGCATTAGCAGCCTGGTCAGCGTCTCACGGCGCCTGCCAATGCGAGCGCGCACGGGCGCGAGGATCGTTGACGCCTTGTAGAAAAGGCGCTCGCCACATCATCTATTTCAGAGCGCGGACGCTGCGACCATGCTCTCGAGCATAACCTCAAGCGCTGCGCCGAACGCGTGCTGATGCCCTAGAGGACCCCATGAAATCGCTCCGAGGCTTGTAACGTTACGATAGGCCGCTTTTTCTTGTCTAAGATTGACACCCAAGCGTTGCGCCTGTCTTGACGTCGAACAATTGGAGCATCGATGAAGAGGCCCATAGGGTCAGTTTCTGATTGGGCTCCGCGGGGCATCGTGCATCAAGACGGGCGATCATCATCGATTTGCCGATCGTCACGCCGTCAATTTTTGCAAGTGCGTTGTCTTCGTCCCGGACGACCGCAAGCACGTTTTGGTGGCCTTGTTCATTCGGATTAATGCTGAAATGAACCAAAATTTCTGAACCAAGGAATTCAACTAGACGGGGCGTGACCTCCAGCGGGATATCGTGCGCATCGTTAGGCGTGTAGGCGAAGGCCTCAGGGCGGATGCCGAGAACGACGGTCGCTCGGGCGCTCTTGTACTTGGCTGCGTGCCGCAGCGCTAGGCGTTGTCCGAAAAGAACAAGCGTCGCGGAGCTCTCATCGAATTGGGCAAAGGCGAGGTTGATCGCCGGGCTGCCGATAAAGGCCGCGACGAAAACATTGACTGGGCGTTCGTAAAGCGCCTTCGGCGTATCGAATTGTTGCAGCACGCCGGCTCGAAGCACAGCCACGCGGTCGCCCATCGTCATGGCTTCCACTTGATCATGCGTAACATAGATCGTGCTGACACCGATCCGGCGATGAAGCGAGAGAATTTCGGTGCGCATCTCGATGCGGAGCGCCGCGTCGAGATTGGAGAGCGGTTCGTCCATGAGAAACGCCGTAGGCTTGCGCACGAGCGCGCGGCCCATCGCGACGCGCTGCCGCTGACCGCCTGAAAGGGCGCGCGGCTTGCGCTGAAGATAAGGCGTCAGCGCGAGTAGGTCGGCCGTCTGTCGGACCAGCCGGTCGACCTCAGCGCCTGGCATTCCATGCACGCGCAAAGGATAAGCAAGGTTCTCGTAAACGTTCTTATGCGGATAAAGCGCATAGTTCTGGAACACCATGGCGATGTCCCGCGCCTGCGGATCGAGATCGGTGACGTCCCGGCCCCCGATGCGGATCGTGCCGGCATTGATGGTTTGCAGGCCCGCCAGAGCTCGCAGAGCGGTGGACTTGCCACAACCGGAAGGTCCGACCAGGACGACGAACTCGCCATCGCTGATGGCGAGGTCAAGAGCCTTCAGCGCCGTGGTGCCGTCGGGAAAGGTTACAACGACCTGGTCGAACTCGACGCCGCTCGCGGGGCGACCGGCGGTAGCGGCGAGCGTCACAGGTCCGCCCGAAGAACCTGGCAGGCTGCTCACTTCACCGCTCCCATCGTCATGCCACGCACCAAATAACGCTGCACAGCCAAAGCGAAGACCCACACGGGCAGCACGACAAGCGTTCCGGCAGCCATGATGTTGTTCCATTCGACGCTGACCGGATTGACATATTCGGTCAATGAGACCGGCGCGGTCTGCGTATTCGCCCCGGTCAGCACATTTGCGAATAGAAATTCGTTCCAGGCGAAGATGAAGGCCAGCAGCGCTGTAGAGATTACGCCCGGCGCCGCCAGCGGAAGCGTGACGCCAAAGAACGTGCGCAGCCTGCTGGCGCCGTCAACATATGCCGCTTCTTCAATCTCTACCGGCAGGTCAGCGAAGAACCCACGCAGCAGCCAGACCGTCAGAGGCAAGTTCATATAGGTGTAAAGAATGATCAGCGACCACAGGCTGCCTGTTAGTCCGACCGATCGAAACAGCAAGAACAATGGAATGATGACGACTATGGGCGGCAGGATGCGCAGCGAGAGAACCCAGAAGGCGACCTGCTGTTGGATGGCGCCTGGGCGACGCGCCAGGGGATAGGCGATTCCCGCGCCCAATATCAGCGCCAGCAACGTCGAAGCAGTGGCTGTGAACCCGCTGGTCAATAGCGCCCCGCCGAACGAACTGCCGGTGAAGACATGCGCAAAATTCTCTAAGGTCGGCCTGACCCAGAGCTGCGGCGTCGCCGAGAAGGCTTGATTGCCGGTCTTCAACGCGGTGCTGATCATCCAAAGGATCGGCGCGATGAACAGCAGCGTCGCCAGCAGCGCGAAGGCGCCCTGAATGGCGACGCTGAGGCGCCGCGACAAGCTCGGGCCGCGCGGCGGCGGATGGCTGATCTCACTCATTCGAAATCCGTTTTTTTGAACATCGCCTTGAGCGCGATTGTCGCGATCGCTACCACTAGGATCAGCATTAGCCACGAATAAGCCGCGGCGTAGCCGATATCGAAAGATTTGAATCCGACATCGTAGATCTGCCACGATAAAGTCTGCGTTGCGTCAACAGGGCCGCCGCGCGTTGTCATGAAGATAATGTCATAGACGCGGAACGCGTCGAGCATGCGCAGCACGAGTGCGACCGCGACAGGGTAGCGGATCAATGGCAAAATGTGATCGAAGAAAATTCTCACCGATCCTGCGCCGTCCATCCGCGCGGCCTCGATGATATCTTCCGGAACGCCCTGCAGCGCCGCGAGCAGAATGAGGAAGGTGAACGGCGTCCATTGCCATACATCAATAAGGATCAGCGTCGGCAACGCGAGCGCCGTTCCGCCGAGAAAATCGACCCGTGGCAATCCGACGAGCGCGACCAGATAGTTCACGATGCCGAATTGAGGGTTGAGCATATATCGCCAAAGCAAGGCGACAACGACCGGCGCGACGACCATCGGCAGAATCAACAGCCCGCGCAGAAAGTGATCGCCGGGAAAACGACGGAAGAACAGCAGCGCCATGCCGAGCCCGATCGCGAGTTCGAGGGCGACAACCAAGAGGACGTAAACCGTCGTGACGCCGACCGAGTGCCAGAAGCTCGGGTCGGAAAGGAGCAGGTCATAGTTACGGAAGCCCACCATCGTCCGGCGCGCGGTAGCCGCGAGATTCCAGCGATAGAATGATGCATTCAGGGAATAAAGCGTCGGATAAATCGAAATTGCGATCAGAAAAGCTATACCCGGCGCCATTGGTAACCACCAACCGTAACGCCGCGTGCCTCGGCGTCGCGGCGCGGCGCGGCGACTTGTGACTCCGATTGCCGTATCGGACATGGCTGTTCCTCTTGATGGACTCTGGCGAGAGCCGGCGACCTTAGCTGTCGCCGGCCCATTTGGCCGTGTCAGCGCTGCAGTGCGGCGTCCTCGGCTTTATCAGCCTGTTTTAGACCCTCTTCCGGGGAGATCTGGTCGAGTTGGACCGCCTGGAGCGGCGTCGTGATCGCAGTCTCCCAGCGCTCTTCACCTTCGAAGAGCGGGCGCGGCGCGGCGTTCTTCATCGCCACGATCACCTCCTTATAGCGGCGGAAGCGCTTCACATCCGTACCCGCCAGCTTCTCGTCAGCGAGGATGGGATCGCTATAGCTCGACAGCCGCACGGGATCGCCGCCGCCCAGTGAGGCCTGCACAACATCGTTCTTCTTAGTCTCGAGCCATGCTGCGAACTTTTTCGCTTCGGCCGCGTGGTGGGAATATTTTGATACCGCGATCACCCATTCGGCGAGATGCGGGTGGCTCGGCTCTCCGGCTTTGGCGGACGGTACCTGCGCGAATTCCCATTTTCCGACCGTTCGCGAGGTCTTCGGATCATCGACGGCGAACGCGCCCCATGACCATTGCATGGCCGTCGCCACCGTGCCCTGCTGCGCGGCGGTCGTCACGTCATCATAGGTGAAGTTGTTGGCGCCGACCGGCATCAGCTTCATCATCCCGGCCCATTCCTTGGTCGCCGCGAGACCTTCGCGCGTATCCAGGGTCGACTTGGTGAAATCCTCATTGAAAGCCTTGGCGCCATAAGTCGACAGGAACGAGTACCAAGTATGGACATTGCCAAAGCCCTTGGCCGCTTGCGCGGCCCAGGCGGCGACCGTCTGACCGCCATAGGTCCGTCCATTCAAAAACTTTGATTGCTCCAACCATTCGTCCATGGTCTTGGGCGGCTCGAGATCATGGCCGGTCGCCGCCTTGAAGGCGGTCTTGGTCGCCGCGTCGTTATAAATATCGGTGCGATACCAGAGAAGATGCGGATGCACGGTCTGAGGAACGCCATAGAGTTTGCCGTTATAGGAGGCGACTTGCAGGGCGAGAGGAAAAAAGTCTGATTTGTCTTCTGGGCTGAGCACGTCGTCCATTTCGACCAAATGGCCGCCGGCCGAGAATTCCGAGATCCAGTTATAGTCGAGATTGAATATATCGAAGCTTGAATCTCCAGCGGCGAACAAGGTCGCCATCTTCTCATGAATTGCGTCGCGGCCGATGAGTTCGACGTCGACTTTGACGCCGGTCTCCCTCTCGTATTGCGGCGCAAGGGTGTTCTTTACGACGACGCCCCAGGTCGCCGGCAGGAAGATGGCGTGCAGGGTGGGGGACTCTGCGGCGCGCGCGTCGGCGGTCGCCGATGCAGACATGAACAGCCCCATGGCGAACGAAAGCGCGGCGCGGGATTTTGAATGACGTACGGACATGTTTCCTCCATTTCGCAGGGATGCGAATTATCGTGGCGGCGTGACAACGGGTCGCCGCCATTACCCCCTCTTTGCTCGCGCGCTTGCGATACGCGACGGGCTAGCTCGGCATGTCGAAACCGACGGTCGGCTCGTTCATCTCGACGGTTCAGGCTGCTTCGAGATCGATCTGGATTTTGACGAACGACTTGTCCGTCTCCATGCTCTCGATGGATCGCGCTACGTCGGATAAGGGCCGAACGCTATCGACGATCTGGCTGGGATTGACGCGTCCGCTGGCGATCAGGTCGATCGCTACCGGCCAGGTCGCATAGGTGCCTGCATAAGAGCCGATGATCGTCAATTCCTTCGCATAGATTTCGAACGGCTTCAGATCGATTGTGGCCTCGGGCGGAGCGGCGCCATAGGCGAGAATACGACCGCCGCGACGGGTGAGTTCAATCGATTGTTTGTACGTCGCGGGTCGTCCGACGGCCTCGATCACGACATCCGCCCCGCGCCCCTCCGTCGCCTCGCGCAACCGCTCGGCCGCGTCTTCGGCCGTCGGGTCGATTTCAATGTCGCTTCCGATCGCATGCGCGCGCACCCGCCGTGTCTCGGAGGGTTCGGACATGATGACGCGCGAGGCGCCCCGCAGACGGCTGAGCGCGGCGTGGGCCAAGCCCATCGGCCCAGCGCCGATGATCAGGACGATCTCGCCAATTCCGACGCCGATCCGGTCCTGGCCATGAACCGCGCAAGCCAGCGGTTCGATAAAGGCCGCGTGTTCGAACGACATCGTGTTCGGCAGTTTGTAAACGTTCGCCGCGGGAGCGACCACATACTCAGCCATGCCGCCGGCGTCATGCACGCCGAGCTGACGCACCTCTGCGCAGAAGAGCTTCTGATGATGCCGGCAGAACCAGCATGTTCCGCAGGCGATGTTGATGTCCGCAGTCGCTTTATCACCTGGCTTTACGTTCTTGACGCCCGCGCCGACAGCCGCGACCGTACCTGCGAATTCATGGCCGATGATCAGCGGCAAATTCGGAGCGGGAAAGTTTCCCCAAAAAATATGCGAGTCTGTCCCGCATATGCCGCAGCGCGAGACCTTGATGAGGACTTCTCCGGGCTTGGGATCTGGTCTAGCAACTTCTTGGCAACGAAGGGAATTACGCCCATGGAAGACGGCTGCGAGCATCATTGCGGACATGGGTTATCCTTAAGCAAACGGTCAGGGGAGGCGCGCGTGAGAGCCAGTGTTGAACGTGGCTTTTAGAAATCGCAGTCCATCCAGGGCTAACGCGTCCTGGCTTTCAGCCAGCTGACGCCAGATGGAGACAGCGCGAGCGATTTCGCGCACCTCGGGCGTGAACGCTTCGATCACCGTGTCGCCGGTATAGTTGATCTCGCGCAACGCCGCGGCGATCTCTTGCCAGGGCAGGTGATCCTTGCCGGGCGTCCCACGATCGTTTGAACAGCCATGAAAATGAAACGCCTTGCCGCCCGCCAGACGAATTGCGTCGGGAATGCTGTGCTCCTCGATGTTCAAATGGAACGTATCGATAAGCAGACCGACATTGTCTCGATCGAGACGACCCAACCAATTCATAGCCTGTCCAACCGTGTTGAGCAGGTCGGTCTCGAACCGATTAAGCGGTTCGACAGCGAGCTTCACGCCCTTGGAGAGAGCATGGTCCGAGCAGCGCTTCATGCTGTCGATCGAGAGGCGCCACTGAGCTTCGCGCTCGATCTTTGAAAGAAGCCGTGTTTTGCCAACCGCTGAGTACATCGGCCCGGAGACGATCGGAGAGCCCAGGTCGACGGCGATTTCGACACAGCGCGCGAGGTAGTTCAGTCCGTTTTCGCGCTTATCGGGCTCATCGGCGCTCAAATCGCGATCTGCGCCGAACACGCCGCAGACGGTCGCCTGAATGCGCGCGCTATCCAGACGCTTCGCGATCTTCGTCGTGTCGATAGTGGCGGGGTCCTCCACGCAGATTTCGATGAGGTCGAAGCCGAGATCCGCGACCTTGTCGATCAGATCGAGCGTGGCGCTGGAGAATGGGGAGACCCAGATAAACGTGCTCGCCCCGAAGCGCATCGAAATTAGACTCCAATCTGGGCTTCGATCGCCTTGCAAGTTTCGATCGCCATTTTGGTGTAATCGTCGAAGAACTCCTTCCCGCCACCGCGTTGCAGCGTGCCGAAGACATCGGCCGCAGCCGGCAGCAGTTCGAAGGAGATAAATCCTCCGTAAGCCACGTCCTTCAGCGCGCGCAGGATGGGCTCGAAATCCGTATGGCCCGCTCCTGGCGCCGCGCGATTGCTGTCGGCGAAATGCACATGGAACAGATGACGGCCGGCGCGACGATAGGCTTCGGCGATGTTCTTCTCTTCGATCGCCATATGAAAGCTGTCGCCCATAACGCCGACATTGGCGCGGTCAACCTCTTTGCAAAGCTTCAAGACCTGATCGAGCGTGTTGCCGAAATATGTTTCATAACGGTTCCACGCTTCTATGCAAAACTTGACGTTCTTATTCGCCCCGTAATCCGCGCTTTCGCGGATCCCTTCGACCGCCCAGGCCCATTCGGAGGCGTCGTCAGCCGTTGGCGAAGTCTTGCCGAACGGCGCAGGGCGAATGATGACCATCGGGCAGTCGATCGCGGCGGCGAAATCTACGAGTTCGCGAACGTATCGCTTCGCTTTTGCACGGTTTTCCGCCTCCGCCGCCACGAGGTCGCGCTCCGCCCCGAAAAAGATCGAGCAAAGCGAGGAGATTTGCAGCTTATGCTTGGCGCTCAGGGCTCGGACTTCGGCGACATCGTGATTAGCGGGCTCGCCGATCAGTTCGATCGCGTCATACCCGTACCGCGCGACGCGCTCGAAACTTTCGGCGAGTTTTTCGCCGTAATAGACAAGCGCGTCGTAGCTATATTTCACAATTTCCTCCCCGGAGCGCCCGCCCTGGGCTGCTTGCTGTATTTGCGTTATCACGCCGTGCATCATTCTCCTCGCCGGTAACTGCGAAAACGATTTGATTACAAAGCGCTGTGCAGTGCGTCGTGCTGCGAGGGTCTGACATTGTTAAGCTTGAGCTTCGTGTCAGAACAGGCCGTAATTCATCCAAAATGGATGGATTCGCAGCGTTCCAAGACTCGCGGCGGCATATCGCCAACGCAACGGAGCGATCGCCGGGATTGAAAATCGCGGAACGACAATTGGTTGCTGTGGTGCGCCATGAGCAAGGCTGAGGCAGAGTCTCTATTTTACTGCGCCGAAGGTTAGGCCCTCGACTACCCGGCGGCGCAGGAGCAATGTGACCACGAGGATCGGCGCGACGGTCACCATTGCCGCTGCGGAAAGAGTTCCCCATTGCGTACCGTACATGTTGGTGAATTCGCCGATGCCGACGGGAGCGGTCTTCACAGCCGAGCGGGTTAAGGTAAGTGCGAATAAGAATTCGTTCCAAGCAAGCATTCCAGCCAGAAGACTTGCGGAAACGATGCCAGGCATCAGCAGCGGCAGAATCACCCGCCGAATGACCGTAAGCTGAGATGCGCCGTCCATCATGGCGGCGTGCTCGATCTCGATCGGGATTTGCCTGATCGAGGAACGCAGCATCCAAATCATCATCGGTAAGTTGAAGGCGGCGTAGGGTACGACAAGGACTGGCCATGTGTCGATGAGTCCGAGTCGCGACGCTAGGATGAACACCGGAATGACGGAAACGACGGGCGGAAACATGATTGTGGAGAGAATCCAACTGGCGGTGAACTGCTTACCGATGAAGCGCTGTCGCGCGAGCGCATAGGCTGCGGGAACCGCAACGACCAGCGCAAGCAGCGTCGAAGCGAAGGTGACGATTATGGTATGCAGGAGGAGAATGCCGAACACCTCCGACGTATAGGTATTTCCAGACAACACATCTCGGTAATTGCGCAGCGTCGGCGAAAAACTCCAGACTGGCGGTAATGCTTGTGTGAGCTCAGCCGGTTTAAACGACGTCAGCGCGAGCCATAAAAGCGGAAGGAGCGTCACGATGATGACGGCCCACAAGGCCAGTCGGATAGCGACCTTTCCTATTCCGCGAGGCATGATCAATTTTCCAGAATGTCTGTGTTGCGACCAAGGAGCTTTAGCAATTGGCCCATCACGACCGATAATAGGAAGAGAAAGATGAGGCCCAATGCGGCCGCCGCGCCTATGTCGAAATCCTGGAGGGCTATTCGGTAGAGACTGAGATTGATGGTTTCGGTCGATGCGCCTGGACCGCCGCCGGTCAGAACGAAGATACTGCCGAAGGTTTTGAACGCTTCGATCGAGCGCAGGACCACCGCGATCGCGATGAAGGGACGAATGAACGGAAAAATGATTCGCCAAAACAGCGCGAAAGCGGTCGCTCCATCGAGGAGAGCAGCCGCGCGAGGCTCCGGCGGCACTCCGCTTAACGCCGCGAGCAGGATAAGCGTCACAAACGGCGTCCACTGCCACACGTCCAAGGCGATAATTGCGACCCAGGCGGTAAAAGGTTGGCCGAGCCAGTCAATCGGCGGGTCAATGAGTCCCCAGCTCTGGAGATAGAAATCGATCCAGCCATAGGTCGGGTTAAGCAAAACCCGAAAGACCAGAGCCGAGACGACAGGCGCGACGCCAAGCGGCAAGATGTAGAGCGCCGAAAGAAGATTTCGCTCCGGGAGCTTTGCGCTGAGCATCAGCGCCAGTGCTAAGCCAATAGCGATTTCGATGCCGACGGCGATTACCACAAACTGTAGCGTCGCGACCCAATCCCACCATATCTCCGGATCGGCGAGGGCGTGGGAGAAATTCTGTAAGCCGACAAAAGTGGAGCCGGGGCCGAGAAGGTTCTCGTGTCGGAAGCTTGCATAGAAAAGATAGAAAGCGGGCGCGACTGTCATTGCCAGCAAGATGATCAAAGCCGGCGCGAGAAGGATCCAAGGTCCAACGGCGGCGGGCGAAGCAAAGCGGCGGCCCGTGGGCCGCCGATGGAGCATTAGGGGCTTTTGCGTCTGCATTATTTCTTATATCCGGCTTGGATCAGCAACTCATTGACCTGACTCGTCGCTTCTTTCAGAGCTGCCTCGGGGGTGGCCGCGCCGCGAGCCGCGTTATTCACGGCGACCCAGATGGCACGGTCGACGTCGCCGTAATTGGTCAGACGCGGCCGCCCGACTCCGACGGCGAGCGACTTTCCGAGTATCTCGTAGAAATTGGCGAACTTTTGTGACAAGCCGCTATCCTTGATCGCAGTTTCATAAACTGACGCTCGCGTCGGATGAAGCTGGTGCTGCAACGCTTTCGTCTGCGTGGCGGCGCTGGTGAACCACTGAATTGTGCGGTACGCCCATTCCTTATTTTTCGAAAACGAGTTGACCGACAGCATCCAGGTACCGAAATGCGGTCCAATCGATACGCCTTTTGGCACGACCGCATATTCGACAGCGCCCTTGACGTTCGGAGCAAGCGCGAGGTCGTGATAATTCATGGTCATCGCAGTGAGGCCATTGCTAAAAGCAGTGGCGACTTCATCCCAGCTCGCGGAGGTCGTGCCGGGTGGCGTCACCTTTTTAACATTGATGAGGTCGGCGTAGAAGGTGAGCGCTTTGACGCCTTCCGGCGAGGCGAAGGCGGGCTCGAATTTGTCATTTACGAGATGGCCGTCGCCGCCGAAGCCCGCGAGTAGGGTCTTGAAATCATCTGTGGCCCAATCCCCCGCGCCCGCCATGAGGGTAGAGCCCCAGAGCCTTTTGCCGGGATCAGTGAAGAAGGAGGCAATTTCTGAGAAGTCATCCCAGGTCGCTGGTGCCGCCAGGTCTTTAGCAGCCTTCTTTTTGTACGCCTCTTTGTTAGCGGCGTCTTCGAACAAGTCTTTTCGATAGGCGAGGGTCAAGACGTTCGCCTGCATCGGCAGACCGAAAATATCAAAGCCGCCGAGTTTGATCGCGGCGGGGTCGACTGTGTCGGTCCTCTCGAAATGCAAATTGCTTGCGTCTTTCTTATAGACCGCCGTATCGAAGAAAACCTTCGGAATAAAGTCCGCTATATCAAGATCTCCAGACATAGCCGGATCGAGAACCAAGTCGGTGATCGGCTCGATTTTGTGAGTCAGCGCAGGCATCCAGGGCGTGTCGACAATCATGATGTCGTAGTACGGGCTTCCCGACGCGAGCTCTGCGAAGACCTTCTGCTGAAGCGCGTTATAAGGCATCGTGTCGAGCTTGATCTCGATGCCCGTTGCAGCCTTGTAATCCGGCAGAACCGCTTTGATTGCGTCGGAATTCGCCTCGGACGTCGCATAAAGCATGTTCAGGCTGGAGGGCTTGTCGGCGGCGCGAACCGGCCCCGCGCCCAGAGCGGATAAACCGATACCTGGCATGAGGCTGCCGATCATTCCGGCGCCTGATTTCAGCATAGTCCGACGAGATGGATGCGCAGACGTATCTTTTCCATCCGACTTCATAGTTTCCTCCCCAGTTGTTGTTTCTAGGCATCTTTCCTCAACGCTTGCGCGTCTCCGTCAGGCTCAGTTCGACGCTTTTCAGATACTCGATCGCGCGACGGGCGTAGCGGTCTGGCTCGACGCGCCGACTTGCAAAGCCGATCTCCATGGTCATGTAACCTTTAAAGTCGATATCCTTCAGCGCTTGCAGTACGCCGCACCAGTCGACCACGCCTTCGCCGGGCGGCTTGCGGTCGATATCGGCGCAATGCACGTGATCGAGATGCTCCGCCATTTCGTAGACGTAGTCGGAGCTGACCTCGTTTCGGTACAGCGCGTGGTAGGTGTCGAACATCACCTTGACATTCGCTGCGTCGCTGTCTTCGCGGAGCGCGAGCGCTTGTCCCGCCGTCTCGATGAGATTGGAATCGGCCGAGGTCGGCTCGACGCAGACTGTGATCCCTTTGTCGGCGGCGTGTTTGGCGATCTCCTTCAGAGCTTCGAGGCTCCAGGCGCGCGCTTGATCCGGGTCGAAGCCATGGGCGCGCCAGCCCGCGATATAAAGAACGCGATTTGAGCCGAGATCGTGCGCGAGGTCGACGACCTCCTTATAGTGGGCGATTGTCGCGGCGCGTTCCTCGGCCAAAAACGACGCCGGGTTGTTGCCCGGGCCGCCGCCAGGCGCCGGCAAAAGACTGGAGATGACAAGGCCTTGGCCGGCGATAAGCTTGCCGAGGTCGCGCCGCCGGGCGCCAGAAAGATGCGCGGGCCAGGCATGGGGCGCGGCGCAGCCGATTTCAATCCCGTCATAACCGGCCCTCGCGATGCGCTTGACCGCATCTTCAAGCGAGTAAGAAGGAACCCAGACGGGAAAGCTGCTGTAGCACCAAGTGTTAAAAGAATATTTGAAGGGCATGCGATGCACCTAGAGTACGAAAACTGCTTTTTCGGTCTTTCGCTCATCGAATAGTCGAAATGCGGTTTCGGCTTCGTCGAGCGAAAAGCGGTGAGTGGCGAGCTGTTCGAGATCAATCCCCTTGCGCAGGATGACATCGACAATCTCGTCATATTCACCGATGTTGAAATACCATGAGCCGAAGAGCTGGAGTTGCTTGCGGATGAGCTGATCGCTGGGCCGAATCGTCGTCTCCTTGGCCTCGCCGATGAAGGCGACGCGACCGAGCGGCCGAGTGGCGTCGAGCGCCATATTCTGCGCGAGTCCGTTTCCTGAGCAGTCAATCGCGGCATGCAAACCCGTACCGCCGGCGAAGGCGAGAATTTGCTCGCGGGCGTCGGCCGAACTCGGATCGAGCGTCAGGTCTGCGCCGAGCTCGTCGGCGAACTTTCGGCGTTCGGCGATCGGATCGAGCGCGACGACGCTTCCGCCGAGGGACTTGATCGCGAGCACGCCGTTGGACCCCATCGGTCCAAGTCCCCAGACGCCCACCGTACTCGCGCCCGACACATTGAGTTTTCGGCAAGCGCTGTAAAGCGTCCCAAAGCCGTCGGTCGAAATCGCGCCGGCGATGAAGGACATTTTGTCGGGCAGCCGCAGACAATTGCGCTCCGGCGCGACCAGGTATTCGGCGTTGCCGCCGTCGGCGGTAAAGCCGAGGCAGCGCCATTCCGGACAAAGATGGAAATTGCCCATGCGACACGCTGCGCAGCCGCCGCAACCGATGGCGAGATGAAGGGCGACTCGATCCCCGACCTTGAACTTCTTCACGCCCGCGCCGGTCGCGGCGATGACACCTGCCGGCTCGTGACCGGTGACGCATTTCCCGGCGCTCGCCCCGCCGACAACCGCATTCCCGTAATAGAGCGAAAGATCGCTTCGACAGATGCACGAAGCCTTGACCGCGACTAGCACCTCGCCAGGCCCCGGCGAGGGCGTCTCAACGACCCGGATCTCGACGCGTTTATCGCCCGGGAGGAATACGGCTTTCATCTTCGACATAAGAACCTCATCGGGGACGAGGCGGGCGCGCGATTGCCATTACGCGAGGTCGCCCCTCGATTTGTTAAGCTGCTAAAGGAATTTGCGTTGACGGGCGTCGTCGCGACGCGCCACGCGAAAGGGATCAGTCGGCCACTCGCGCTCCTCGTAGAAACATCTTCGATCCGGTCGCAGTGGGCTTAAGAGCACTCAACCGTCGAAAGCTTTTTGTTTACAAAGGTCTGCGAAGTTCCGCAGCCCGTATCATTGGTAAGGCTGAGACGGGTTTCGGACTAGGGGCTAAATCATCCAGAATGGATGGAATTGGCCGCTTTCGATGTCTCTACGACGCCTCTGTTCAATAGGCGCCGAGCGCGCGCATTGCGCGGTCGGCCCGGTTTTGGCAATCGCGGAGCGCGGCTTCGATCGATTTTTGACCAGAAAGCATGGCATGAATTTCTTGGCCGGCGACGGCGATGATCTCGGAGATGCCGGGCACCGGAGGTCTCGGCCACATCCGAACCAGACCTTCTTCCGCAAATCGATGGACCAATCCGATCAGGGGAGACAGCGTTTGGACTTCGGGATCTCGGCTGACGCTTCGACGCGGACTGGCGAGGCTGCCATTTAGGAGGTACAACTTTGCTGCGCTCGCGGAGGTCAGGGATTGGACCGCGACGCGAGCGGCCTTAATCCGCGGGGCCGAGAGATTGGATGGTATCGCCAGCGCATAGCCACCCATGGGAAGGATCGGTTTGCCGTTCGGGCCTGTCGGGTGCGGCAGATAGCCAGTACGCCGGAAAGCTGGAGACGAACTGTCGGCTTCATGGAGCGGGGCGAGCATCGTATGAGAGTACGCCATAGCGACACGTCCGTCGCGATATGCCACGACTCGATCATACCAGTCCATTTTTAGCACGTCGGGAGGCGAGAATGGAAGTATCTCGCATAGGAATTCGGCTGTCTGACGCGCCTCGAGCGACGCGAACGTTGGCCGAAGGGCCTCGCCTGACGCGGCGTCGGTCTCAAAGCTATCCGAGTTCCGGCTTAGGTTTACGACGGGTCGTCCGAAGGCCCCCATCAGCATGATAAATGTATGGCCCAGCGGCGTTCCGCGAGCCCCGTTCCATGCAATGCCGCTCAGTCCTCGTGACGACCCGTGCAAAGCGCGCGCGGCGCTGACCGTCTCAACTATGGTGCGCGGCGGAGCGACCCCGGCGGACTCGAAGAGATCGGTCCGATAGACTAAGAACTCCGCCGACATCATCATCGGCGCGCCATATTGAACGCCAAGCCAACGTGAACTCGCCAAAAGGTCCGGATAGAAGTCCATACCATCGCCAGCTCTGGCTGTGGCGGCGTCCGAAAGCGGCAAAAGCAGGCCTTTCGCCGCCATCTCCCCGAACCAGGGAAAGTCGCAAGCAATCACATCGTATTTTGAAACCCGAGCCGCGCCATTCGCGATGATTTCCGCGCGCAGTTTGTCGATCGAGAGCGCCCGGCTGCGAATGGAGACGCCCAAAATGTTTTCGAATTGTCGACGAAGCCGACGCAAGGCCGTGAATGTCGGGTCCGCATGGACGAGCACCCTGAGTCCCCGCTCCAACCCAAGCTTGACGGCTAAGACCGGCGGGGGGGGCAAGATCGTGGGATAGGCGGCGATGGTGCTCCGCCGAGCTGTCTTCACGCGCTCGCAACCCTTTGGCGTGGAGACCTCAAGCCCAAGAATTTGCGAAGCGCGGTGAGCGAAACGATGCCAGCGCGTGAGCAATTTTTCCGAAGGGTGTAACGATACCGATTTTCCGCTAGGAGTACGCGGCCGCGAGACAATGAGGCCCTGGGCTTTCATTGACGTGATCGCACGCATTGCCGAGCCGTAGCTCAGTGAGGATGCGGTCGCGAGCGACGTTGCGATTACAAGCTTTCCAGCAAGATGGCTTCGGACCAAGTGAATGGCCATTCGAAGCTCGCCTCGATTTGCGGTATGGCCCAAAACTTGGTCCAGCTCTCGGTGAAGCTGATCGAACAACGCAGCGAATTCGCTCCCGCTATACGCCTCAGAGGTTTGTTCAACCGCCGTTCTCGCACCGGTCTCGAACGGACCTTCAGGAGTGCGCGAGCGTCGGTTCATGAGTCCGTCAGAGCATCTAGCGCGCCACACCGCGCGTCTCGACGATATGTTCGGCGACCCGCCAAGCGTTAGCCATAATCGTCAAGGTCGGATTGGCGCCGGTGCCGGTCGGGAAGGGCGAGCCGTCGACGACGTACAGATTTTCGACGTCATGCGCCCGGCACCAGCGGTTGAGCACCGAGCGCGAAGGATCATTGCCCATCCGTGCGGTGCCGTGCTGATGCGAACAATTGCCGGTGACGCGCTCGGCATAGACTTTCTGGACTCGTTTGGCGCCTGCCGCGCCGAGCACCTCACCGGCGCGATCGATGAGAAAGCGGCCCTGAATAAGATCGTTCGCATGCGGTTTCAGTGTCACCCGCGCGACCGGCACGCCCCAGGCGTCTTTCACCTCGTCGTCAAGCTCGACGCGATTGTCATGCTGCGGCATGTCGTGCAACACCATCGCAACCGCCATCGAGTGGTTAAAATTATCGCGGTCGTTCTGTTTGGCGGCCGCGCCCCAGGGCGGCGCGTCGGGCAGGCGCCAATTGATCGGGAGGGGAATGCCGACGCCGGCGCAAGCGAGGTGACCGCCGCTGACGAAGCCGCGTTCCGGGTCGTGGTCGTAAAATTCGAAACTCGAGGCGCTAATATAACCACCGCCTGCCCAGGCGTAGATCGGGTCGTCGAACAAGCCGACCGCGGCGCTGTATTCATGGAAGGTCACATTTCGCCCAACGAGATCGGAGTCGTTGGCGAGGCCGTTGGGAAAGCGGCCGGACTTTGAGAGAAGCAGCAGGCGTGCGGTTTCTACCGCGCCGCAGGCGATGATGAAGAGATCCGCCTCTTGTTCGACGAGATCGCCCTCGGCGTCCTCATAGACGGCTGCCTTCGCTTTGCCGGTCGAATCGACGGCGAGCTCGTGCACATAGCTGTCAGGCCGCAGATCCAAACGTCCTGTCTTCAAAGCGTCGGGAATAAAGACGTTGAGCGCGCTGGAGCGCGTTCCGGTTGGGTCGCCATGCTGTTGTGCGAAGGCGCTGATCACGGTCGGCCGGCGTCCATTGAAGGCGCGTGACAAGGCCGCTTGCGGCGTCGGAAAGGAATTCCACCCGAGAGTCGCGCAGCCCTCGTGGAATTTTTGCGCGTAGCGAGAAGTCGGCAGAGGCGGGCAGGGATAAGCCTTGCTTCGCGGTCCCTCGAACTTGTTCGCGCCGGCTTGGCCCGAGACGCCAAAGGCCCATTCGACCTTCGCGTAATAGGGCTCCAACTCGTCGTACGTGATCGGCCAATCGGCGAGGCTCGCGCCTTTCAGATCGCCGGCGATGGTGCGCAAGCGGAAGTCGTTCGGCGTGAAGCGAGGCAGCCAGCCCTGCCAATGCACTGTGCCGCCGCCAACCATCTGCGGCACAGGGCAGAACAATTCAGTCCGCGTCTTCTCGTCTGTGGAAACGCGCGTAGTGCGCGGATTGAGCAGCGGGTCGGGCCAAAGATTGTAGCGGTTGACATTGGCGAGTTCGTCGCCGCCAAAGCTTTCGCGCTTGCGCCAAGGCCCGCGCTCAAGCGCGACAACATTGACGCCGCTCTCAGTGAGCACCTTGGCGACCGCCGCGCCGGAAGCTCCGGCGCCGATGACGCAGACGTCAACGCGGGCGGGCCTCTTCTTAGGAGCCACGATTGGCCTCCTGGTATTTTTCCTCTTCGCCCTCGGCGAACCACGGCAGGGCGCTGTAGCGCCCCGTGAAAACCTCCGCCAAGGACGAAGGGCCTGGAAAGCCGATTACCCGCCAGCCGATTCTATCACGATTGCCGCCATATATCGGGTCGCAATAGAAGCCTTGCCGGGTATGCATCACCAACAAGGGCAAAAACTCAAGTTCGGTCTCGGTCACCGTCTGCTGCAGCGCGGGCGTCTCGCCCGGAGCGCCGCCAGCCGGAGCGCTTTGCCCGCTCGCGCGCTCTTGCGCGATCAAAGCTTCGTCCTGTCGACGTTCGTCGAGATCGCGGAAGTCCACGCCGTATCGTGCTCGGCAGAGAGCGTCGAGCGCGGCGATGCCGGTCACATAGGTTTTGCGCAGGGTCTCGATGCGTTGCCGCCACGCGTCGGCGCGCTTGCCGACAAGGGTCTCGAAACCGGATCCATCGGCCTTCGCGTAGATGAAGTCTATTCCTGAGAGATAGCGATCGACGAAATCGACCGCGCCGGCCTCGCGCGCGCCCGGCGTATTGTCCGTCGGGATGATGCGCGCCATCGCCGCTTCGATTGTCGCGCGCTGATGCTCGTCAAAGAAGGTCACGCCACTCATCGCTTTTGCTCGCTTAACATTTCACAGAACTTGATTTCGACAGGCCGCGCGAGGAGCTCGTCGAGACGCGAGAAGAGCGGCTGAAGATGCGGTGCTGAAGATGCGCGTCGAGATCGTCTTTGCTGCGCCAGTTCTCATAGAACATGAAGACGTTCGGATCATTCGCTTCGACACAGAAATCGTAATTGATGCAGGCCGGCTCGACGCGAGTTGGTGCAACCTGGGCGGCGAGAATCGCCGTACTTCCTCGCGCGTCTCGTCTTTGGCGACGACCATGCCGATAAACGTGCATACTTTCACAGGCTGCGTCCCATTCATGTCTTTCGCGATTGGCTGATCGCCACCGCCAGAATTATGATGGTTCCCCGCGCCATGAGTTGCTGGCTATATTCGAGACCCATCAGCAGGAGGCCATTATTGATCACGCCAATCATTAGCGATCCGACAACCGAGCCAATGACGGTTCCAACGCCGCCGAAAAGACTTGTGCCTCCGAGCACGGCCGCCGCGATCACCGAAAGTTCGTCTCCTTCCCCGAGCTGGAAGCGTCCGGAATGTAATCGGCCGGCATAGAGCATGCCGGCGACGCAAGCGGTAACGCTGGAGATGATCAGAACTCGCATCTTGATCGACTTTGTGTTGATGCCGCTGTACCGGGCCGCTGTCTCGCTGCCGCCGGTCGCGAGCGCCCGGCGTCCGAAAGTCGTGCGGCGCAGAATGACATGGCCGACGAATGCGAAAGCCAAAGTCCACAAGGCCAGGACGGGAACGGGTCCAACATTGCCGCCGCCGAATATCGCGATGTAATTATCGTCGAGAATGGGAATGGATTTCGTCTGCGTCATCCACATCGCCGCGCCGCGGGCGATTCCCATCATGGCGAGCGTGGTCAGGAACGACGGAATCCCGACACTGGTGGTGAGAAGCCCATTGACGATGCCGATAACCACGCCGCAGACGAGTCCGGCGATGACGCCGAGCGCGGCACCAACGTGGTCCATCGTCACCGCTACCACGAGCGAGGCGAGACCGGCGACCATGCCGATCGAAAGGTCGATCTCGCCGGCGGCGAGGACATAGGTCATTGCGACCGACATGATCGAGATCATTGCGGTCTGCCGCAGGATGTTGAGGAGATTGTTTGGCTCGAGAAATCCCTTGTCGAAAAGCGTCGCTGAAAAAAAGACGAAGGTCAGAACAAAGCCAAGATACGCAACATATTGGCGCCAGTTGACGAAAATCGAGAATTGCGGTGGCGCTTTCACCTTGGCCTTGCCCTCAGACATCAGCGTGCGCCCGCTGCAGGATGGTTTGAAGCTGCCTCTCCGCGAATTGCAATTTAGCGCCTTCGTCCTCCTCAGGATTGCGATCGTCGAAGGAGCTACGCGGGGCCTCGCTCGCAACGCGGCCGTCGGCAACAACGACGATGCGATCGGCGGCGGTCAAAAGCTCGGAAAGCTCGGACGAGATGACGAGCACCGCTTTGCCTCTAGCCGCAAGCTCGCGCACAAGGGCAATGATCTCGGCCTTCGAGCCGATATCGACGCCCGCGGTAGGCTCGTCGAGGACGAGGATATCCGGCTCGGCGTTGAGCCATTTGGCGAGCACGACCTTCTGCTGATTGCCACCCGAAAGGGTTCGCGCCGCCGCGTTGCGCGATGCCGTCCTGATGCGTAGGGACTCGATCTGACGGTCCGTCGCAGCAGAGGCCTCGGACGACGAGACGAAGAACCACCGGCTAAGCTTGTCCAGAATCGACAAACTGGCGTTGGATTCGACGCTGTGTTCGAGGATCAGACCTTGCCGCAGCCTGTCCTCCGGTACCAGGACCAGTCCGTGGTCGATCGCGTCGCGCGGATCGTTAATCTCCACCGGCGAGCCTCTGATGGAGATTTCGCCGGAGAGCTTGGGATCGACGCCGAAAAGAACTCGTGCGAGCGCGCTGCGCCCGCTCCCCAATAGGCCGGCGACGCCAACAACCTCGCCAGCATGGACGGTCAGATTGATTTTATTGGGTTTGCGCGGACCGCTCAGGTCTTTGACCTCGAGCAGAGGCGCGCCAATTTGCACTGTCCGCCGCGCCACGTCGGAGAATCCGCGCGACCGCCGTCCAACAATATGTTCGATGATCGCCTCGAGGCTGAGGTCGGCGAGCGACGCAGTGATGACGCGACGACCGTCGCGGAGAATCGTCGCGCGATCGGCAATCCGCATGATTTCGTCCATGCGGTGAGAAACATAAATAATCGCGACGCCCGCGGCCTTCAGCCGGCGGAGGAACGAGAAGAGCTTTTCGACCTCGCCACCCGACAAAGCCGTCGTCGGTTCGTCGAGGATGAGAATTCGGACGTCGCGCGAGATCGCCTTGAGGATTTCGGTGAGTTGGCGTTGACCGGCCGACAGATCGCCGACGATCGCCAGCGGATCGATATCGACGCCGAGCATATTAAACAATTCGCGCGAGCGTCGCGCGGCGCTGGCGTCATCGATAAGGCCCAAAGCATCCTTGTGCTCGTTATTGAGAAAGATATTCTGCGCCACAGAAAGCGTTGGGACGAGGCTCATCTCCTGGAAGATCATGCCGAGGCCGGCGCGTTTCGCGGCTTCCGGCGTATGCTCGGCGAGCGGCGCGCCATTGATCTCGATACGGCCGGCGCTCGGGGAATGCACACCGTTGAGGATTTTGAGAATCGTCGATTTCCCAGCGCCGTTCTCGCCAAGCAGAGCGTGAATTTCGCCGCCGAACACTTCAAAATCGACCTCATCGACGGCGCGAACACCGCCGAAATGCTTGGAGACGCCGGTCATCCTCACCGCGATCGGCCGAGAAGGCGCCCAACGCGGCGAAACAGAAGACTCGGCTCTTTGCGTCTCGTCAGGCATGTTTCAAAAGGGCGTGTGGCTGATAGAAGACGCGATCCAGCGATGTTGAGCCGTGGATCGCTGGGCCGGGAAGCGTAAGCGCGCCCGCCGCCTATTTCATACTCTTTTGGATCTTGTCTGTGGCGGGCTGGTGGTAGATCTCCTGCCAAGCAGCAAGCAACGTGTCCCTTGTTATAGGCGCCGCGGGAAGCGCGACATAGGCCGGGGCGGGCTTTCCGATCAAGGCGTAGGCGGCAAGCTTCGCCTCGGTCACGCCTTGATCATAAGGCCGCTGAGAAGCGATCCCTTTGATGAATTCCTTCTTTGCCATGGCGATGGCGACATTCTCGCCTAGGTCCTCGCAGACGACGGTCAGATCGTCGCGACCGGCGGCGCGCGCCGCCGCCATGACGCCTTCGGCCGGCACATCCCAAACCGCCCAGATCGCGTTGAGCTTGCGGTGTTCGGTGAGTAAAGCCCCACCCGCCTTTTCTGCGTCGCCGGAGAAGTCCGGCCCGCCAATGCCCTGCTCGCCGACGATCTTGATATCGGGATAATCCTCCAAGATCGTCTTCTTGAACCCATCATAACGCTGGCGGGTCACAAAAAAATCGGCGGCGTGGAAGACTAGACCGATCTCGCCTTTGCCGCCGAGCGCCTTCGCCATCAGATGCGCGGCGGCGATGCCGTTGCCGTAATTATCGGCAGACACGGAGCTGACGTACTCCTTACCTGCAGTGAAGCCCTTCGGGACATTGTCCATGAAGACTAGCTTCACGCCTTTGTCAGCGGCCGCTTTATAGGCGGCGGCGGTGGCGACGGGATCGACCGGGATCGAGACGATGATGTCCGGCTTCTGCGCCATCACGGTTTCGATATCGGCGACCTGCTTTTCCGGTTTGAATCCGGCGTCCGTCGTCGCGACCACTTCAACGCCCTCGGCTGCGAATTGGGCCTTGAGCGCCGCTTCTTGCGCATTCGACCAATCATTGCCGCTATAATGGAAGACCAAAGCCGCCTTGGCGTGCTTGGCTTTCACTTTAGCAAGTTCATCATCGGTCAGCGTGACGTCGGACGCGGCCGCCGGTTTTTCGCCGTTCGGACCGAGGCTGTAGACTTGCGTCTTCAGCTTCGTCAATTCGGCATCTGGATCGGTCGCAAAAGCGGGCGTCGCTGCGATTGCGGTCG
>JASLHV010000004.1 GCA_030153205.1 Roseiarcus sp.
CATCTTGTCGGCGGTCTGCCAGGTGCGGATGATGACTTCGCCGACGCGGCCCATCGCCTGGCTGTCGGAGCTCATCATGGAAAGCGCGCCCATGTCGTGGAGAATATCTTCGGCGGCGATCGTCTCCTTGCGGATGCGGCTCTCGGCGAACGCGAGATCCTCGGGGATCGACGAATCGAGGTGGTGGCAGACCATTAGCATGTCGAGATGTTCGTCCAGCGTATTGCGCGTGAACGGCCGCGTCGGATTGGTCGACGAGGGGAGTACATTGGCGAGACCCGCGACCTTGATGATGTCCGGCGCATGGCCGCCGCCGGCGCCTTCGGTATGAAAGGCGTGGATCGTCCGGCCTTTGAACGCCTTGATCGTATCTTCGACGAAGCCTGATTCGTTCAGCGTATCGGTATGGATCATCACCTGGATGTCGTGATCGTCGGCGACCGAGAGACAGCAGTCGATCGCCGCTGGCGTCGTGCCCCAGTCCTCGTGCAATTTCAGCGCGCAGGCGCCCGCGACGACCTGCTCGACGAGCGCTGCGGGTTTTGAAGCGTTGCCCTTGCCCGCGAAGCCGAGGTTCATGGGGAAATCGTCTGCCGCCTCGATCATCCGGGCGATATGCCAGGGGCCCGGCGTACAGGTCGTGGCGAAAGTGCCCGTCGCTGGTCCCGTGCCGCCGCCGAGCATCGAGGTGACGCCGCTCATCAGCGCCTCCTCGATCTGCTGCGGGCAGATGAAATGGATATGCGTGTCGAAGCCGCCCGCGGTCAGGATCTTGCCTTCGCCGGCGATCACTTCCGTGCCAGGCCCGATAATGATCGTCACGCCCGGTTGGATGTCCGGATTGCCGGCTTTGCCGATAGCGGTAATCAGTCCGTCCTTGAGGCCCACGTCGGCTTTGACGATTCCCCAGTGATCCAAGATCACGGCGTTGGTGATGACCGTATCGACCGCGCCCCGTGCGCGCGTCACCTGGCTCTGGCCCATGCCGTCGCGGATCACCTTGCCGCCGCCGAACTTCACCTCTTCGCCATAGGTGGCGAAGTCCTTCTCGATCTCGATGAACAGATCCGTGTCGGCGAGGCGCAACCGATCGCCAGTCGTCGGGCCGAACATGTCGGCGTAAGCGGCGCGAGGCAGGAAGGCATGCGCCGGTTCGTTATGCGATTTCACCATATGGGAAGCCTCGAAGGGAGCGCCAGGGCGGCTTGCTGTCGGGAAGGCACGAATGGCGCCAATCCTATGAGCGGGCCTGCGGCCGCCGCAAGAGCTGCGCTGTATCTTAGAATACACTGTTATTATTTGTTATCTTCTTCGACCTAAGACTTCCGATGGGCCTCCTTGAATAATTGTCGCCTTCCTCGCGGCGGCCGCGAAGGGTTTAGGTCGCGTCGTGAATAAAATCGCAACTGCTCTCCCGCCAACTCATGAACGCCTGCTGCTGCTTGACGGCTTGCGCGGGATCGCGGCGATCGCCGTCATCCTTTGTCATTTTAGCGCCCTTACCGCACAGCCGATCGTCGCCAACGCCGGTTTCGCCGTCGATCTCTTCTTCTGCCTCAGCGGTTATGTCCTTGCCGAAACTTATGGAGGCCGCCTCGTTGGCAGTCTGTCGGCGAGCGAATTCATGATTCGTCGGTTGATAAGGCTTTATCCGCTTTATCTCGCCGGCATAATGATAGGGTTCCTCGCTTTATCGCTGAAGCTCGCGACAGGCGCGATCGGAGATTCGTTCGGCCGTCTCTTGGCGGATCTGGAATATAATCTTGTGTTCCTTCCAGCCCTCAACGCGACAAACGGGACGGTATTCGGCGATGCGCAGCAAAAGGCCCTGTTTCCGTCCAATATCCCGGCTTGGTCGCTGTTCTTCGAACTTGCCGTCAATCTTTTCTATGCCCGCGCAGCGCGTTCGAAACTTATTGTCTTCGTTGCGATCGCCGCCGCTTCGCTGCCGCTCTACATTTTGGCCATTGCATGGTTTCATACGACGCCTGGATGGGGAAGCGAGAACTTTCTCGGCGGCTTTCCCCGAGTCCTATACGGGTTCTTCGCCGGCGTCGCCTTGCAAAGGTTTTTGTACCTCTGGCGCACTACGGACAAAAGCGCTGTGTCGCGCCGGGGGTCTGCCTGGGGGACCGCCGCCGGCGTCGCGTTGCTGGCCACCGTCGGCGCCTTGCTGGCCGCGCCGACGGCGGTGGCCTATCTTATTGCGTTGCTGCTGGCGCCCGGCATTGTTTGTGTGGCGGCCCAGGTTCGGCTTGGCCCGCGTTTGAACGCTTTCTGCGCCGGTCTCGGCTGGCTGTCATATCCGCTCTATTGCCTTCACTGTCCGACGTACATGCTCGTCGGCGCAGTCGTGGGCGCCATTGGCTTTCATCCTACGCCGGTGGCGCTTGCCGTCATCGCCGCCCCCGTGACCCTGGCGGCCGCGATAGGCCTGACCCGCTGGTGGGACGAGCCAGCGCGCCGCTTTTTGGCTCACAGGCTAGAGATCGTTTTGGCGACGCAAGCGGCTACGCCCGTCGCCGATACGTCGCGACTTCCTCTCGAAGAAGCGGCCTGATTCCGCTACCGCTCCGCCGCACGATTGCGCGGTAGCCGCGGCGAGGCGCAGGCAAAGGGACCCCGAGCGATCCACCGCTCGGCGCTTAAGACGGCGATCTCGACCGCGAGGGCGCAAGCCAAATGCGTAGCCCGCGAATCATCTCCGTCACCGCAGCGGGAGAGACGGCGAGCGCCGCAGCTATTCCAGGCCAAAGTACATTGTAATATCGGATCTGTGCGATCGTTTGGTCGCCACGCGTGATGTAGGCGTGCCAGCCGTAAAGGAGATGTATCGCAAAGGTAATCGCGAAAGCGGTGGCGAACGGGCCGGCGATCGAACGGATTTCCCCCCAACGCGCAAGGCTGGTCAGAGTCAGAAAGATCAGCATCGTCATGAGGGCGAGGGCGGCCGGAGCCCCATAACTTCCCTCCGACACCCACTTCATGGCGAACATTTTGAAGAAAGCCCACGAGAATTCGGGGAAAGTTACGGAGGCGCGTAGGGCAGGCGGAGTGAAACCATGGGCCTCATTGACGTAGAGCAGCAAGCCGTGGCGCACCAGCGAGACGAGATAAGGCGTCGCGCCGACCATTCCGCCGAAAATGAGCAGAGCGCTGTGTCTGGAAAGAAGGGCGACTTGTCCGCGGAAGATACGGTGCGCTTGCCAAACGCCGATGGTTGCTCCGAGGGCGATTAAAGCGGTGAGCTTGGTCCAGCCCGCGATGGCCAAGCTGCCGGCCAATAACCAGATCGCGAATCGTTGCGGCGAGACAATGCCGAGAAAGGCCATCGACCCGGCAAACAAGGCGAGATTGTCGTTGTTGATCATCGCCGCGATTGACACGCCTCTCGGGAAGGAGGCGGCTAGAGTACAGAAGACGATCCGATCAAACGGCTCTAAAAAAAGACGTCGTCCACCCAGGATCGCCATCGTCAACCCAGCGCACGCGAAGAAGACGTTGATCAGCCGCAGAAGGTCGATATGCGGCGTTGCGCGGGTAGCGAATTGTGAGAGGATCAGATAATACAGCGCCGGGTGATTGATGTAGTTGGGCTCACGCGACCATTGCGTCACGTCCGTGTCCGAAAGAACGAAATATTGCGATTGATCGGCAAAAAGATCGGGATGCTCTTGCTGCGCGATTACGACCGACAAGTGTTGAAGCTCGTCGAAATCGGTCGGAAAGGGGACAGCGAAGACTTTTAGGCTAGCGAGAAGAAAGTATGCCGCGAGGACGAGCCAACAACTCCAACTCTTTGTGTAAGATAGGGGCGTACGAACGCCCTTGGCGCGGAAGCGCGCGCAATCAATGAACATACGGCCTTTTGCTTTCGGGCTTGAAAATGCGAAGCAATTAAGTAATTAACACAAATTATCAACAAAATTATGTATATTCAAGAGGCGCTAGGCTCGAAATGATTCCCTAGGGTTTTTCGATGAATTAGGCGTCGCAGGCTTAGGACACGTCTTATGAGGTACGCCTGCGAGTAAGCGCGGCCAAGAGCTTAGCTCTACAATTTGCCCATCACAGAGCCGCGGAAACCGATTACTTGCCGCTTGCCGGCGACCGCCACCAGCCGTACCTCGCGTGTCTGGCCAGGTTCAAAGCGCGTCGCCGTGCCCGCGGGAATGTCGAGCCGGAAACCCTTGGTCTTGGCGCGGTCGAATTTTAGCGCCGGGTT
>JASLHV010000052.1 GCA_030153205.1 Roseiarcus sp.
CAAGCCCAACATCTTCCTTCTTGCCGATCAGGGCTATTCGACCTACGCCACGACGATCGAGACGCGACTCGATCTCGTCGAGAAGAGCCCCGATCTGGTTCAACGTTTCGTCGACGCCTCCGCGATCGGCTGGTACCACTACCTCTATGGGGACAATTCCCAGGCCAACGCCGCAATCAAGAAAGACAATCCCGATATTACCGACGAACAAATCGCCTTCTCTTTCGCCAAGATGAAGGAATACGGGCTGGTCGATTCCGGCGACACATTGAAACTTGGGATCGGCGCGATCACTGACGCGCGCATCAAGGACTTCTTCGACCAAATGGTGAAGGCCGGGGTCGTTAAAGCCGACATCGACTATAAAAAGGCCTATACGACCAAATTCGTGGACAAAGGCGTCGGTCTCGACCTGCGCCCGAAGAACTAAAGTCAATGATCAAGCGTTTGTACGCCGGCCTTGGAAAGAAGCGGTGAGCGAAACACCCCAGAAGACGGCGACGGCGAAAACGCTTCCCGGCGGCGCGTCGATCCCTCGCGGCGCGCTGGTCACATTGCGCGGCGTCTCGAAAGTATTCGCCAATCGCGTCACCGCCCTGTCTGGACTTAATCTCGATGTCCGCGAAGGGGAGTTTCTGTCCTTGCTCGGCCCCTCGGGCTGCGGCAAGTCGACGGTGCTCCGGCTGATTTCGCGCCTTACCAATCCGACCAGCGGCGCGATCGACTGGCGGGGCGGCCGGCCGGAGATTGGTTTCGTCTTCCAAGAGCCGACGCTCATGCCTTGGGCGACCGTCTTTTCGAATGTCTTTCTTCCCCTGCGATTCCGCGGTGTTTCCAAAACGGATGCGAAAAATCGGGTCGAGGAGGCGCTCGACCGGGTCGGCCTCGCCAAATTCGTCAACGCCTACCCGCGCGAATTATCCGGCGGCATGAAGATGCGCGTTTCGATCGCTAGAGCGCTTGTCCTTCGCCCGCCGTTGCTCTTGATGGACGAACCCTTCGCCGCGCTAGACGAGATCACCCGCCTCAAATTGAACGACGACCTTGTCCAACTCAAAGTCGCGCTTGGCGCAACGATCATCTTCGTCACTCATTCGGTCTACGAGAGCGTCTATCTTTCGACGCGGATCGTCGTCATGGCGCCCCGGCCTGGGCGCATCGTTTCGGAAATATCCGTCGACGCTCCCTTGCCGCGCGATGAAGAATTTCGATTGAGCGCGCCTTACGCGGAAAAATGTCGCGAAACGTCCATTGCGCTCCACGGCGCGATGGATGGCTCGTCGATGGCCTGATCCCATGCGAATATTCTGAGGACATCGCCCCGTGCCGTTGAAGGAAAGACTGCTCGAATTCGCTCTTCCGGCCGGGGCATTGATCTTTGCGCTGCTGTTTTGGGAGTTTATCGTCTGGTACGAGGCGATTCCGCCTTTCATTTTGCCGGCGCCAAGCGCGATCCTCAAAACGCTTTATACGGATTGGTGGACGCTTTACGGATCTCTTTTGGTGACGCTGCGAATCACTTTCGAGGCGCTGTTCACGGCGATCGTCGGCGGCGTCGTTTTGGCCATGATTTTCGCCCAGTCGCGTGTCGTCGAGCGCGCCTTCTTTCCATTCGCCGTCGTCATGCAAGTAACGCCGATTGTTTCGATTGCGCCGCTGCTGCTCGTCTATCTTTCGACTGGGACCGCCGTTCTCGTCTGCGCGTTTCTCGTCGCGTTCTTCCCGATTCTCTCTAATACGGCGCTTGGCCTCGCGTCAGCCGATCACAATCTCATCGATCTTTTCGACCTCTACCGCGCTTCGCGCTTGCAGCAATTGCTGTGGCTGCGCCTGCCCTGCGCGTTGCCTTACTTCCTTGGCGGCTTGCGCATCGGCGGCGGCTTGGCGTTGATCGGCGCGATTGTCGCCGAGATCGCCGCTGGTTCAGCCGGCCAAGGCGCCGGGCTTGCCTATCGCATCGTCGAATCCGGCTTTCGGCTGAACATCCCGCGCATGTTCGCCGCGCTTTTGTTGATCTCGGTCGCCGGCATTTTGATATTCCTCTTCTTCACCGCCCTCTCTCATCTCCTGCTGCGCCGCTGGCACGACAGCGCGCGGAGCAAAGAGGCGTGAGATGGCAGGTTACGCGATTGCGCGCGCCGATCGTTATCTTCTGATCGGCGCGAAGGCGCCGCGGGCGGCGCTTGCCGGCGACTTCGCCGCCGATTCCGACGGCCTTGTCCGTCTCGATATCCTGATCGACCACGGCCGGATCGCCGCGCTTGCGCCGATCGATGGTCAGAAATTCGATGGCGACATCCCGCGGCTGCCGCTAGGCGGCGCGATCGTTCTGCCGCTCTTTGTCGACGCCCATACGCATCTCGACAAAGGACATATTTGGCCACGCGCGCCTAACGCCGACGGAACATTCGCCTCGGCGCTCGAAACAGTGAAGGCCGATCGCGAAGCCAATTGGAGCGCGAAGGACGTCGCCAAGCGCATGGAATTCTCGTTGCGCTGCGCCTATGCGCATGGCTCGGGCGCGATCCGCACGCATATCGATAGTATCGGGCCACAGACGGAAATCTCCTGGCCCGTCGCGGCCGCAGCGCGCGAGCGGTGGCGTGGGCGGATTACACTGCAGGCTTCACCTTTGTTCTTGATCGACTTTGCTCTCGACGAAGGGCATATGCGAACGATCGAACGAATGGTCGACGCCTATGGCTCCGGTATTCTCGGCGCGGTGACCTATACGTTCCCGCGGCTGCAAGAAGCCCTCGACATCTTGTTCGATCTCGCCGACCGCAAAGGCTGGACGCTCGACTTTCACGTCGACGAGACGCTTGACCCATCGGCCCGGTCTCTCACAACCATCGCGAAGACGGCGTTGAAACGCCGCTTCCAACGCTCGATTCTCGTCGGCCATTGTTGTTCGCTAGGGGTTCAACCCGATGACGACGCCAAACGTACGATTGATCTTGTCGCCGAAGCTGGATTGAACGTCGTCTCTTTGCCGATGTGCAACCTCTATTTGCAGGATCGCCAGGCAGGCCTGACGCCGCGAAGACGTGGCGTGACCGCCCTGCATGAATTGAAGGCCGCAGGCGTACGCACGATGATCGCCAGCGATAATACGCGCGATCCTTTCTACGCCTATGGCGACCTCGATATGTTGGAAGTCTGGCGCGAAGGCGTACGCATTCTGCATCTCGACCATCCGACGGAGCCATGGACGGCGTCCGTCTTTTCATCGCCCGCCGCAACATTGGGACTCGACGGATACGGCGTCTTCTCCGCCGGCGCGCCCGCCGATATGATCCTGACGAAAGCGCGCTCTTTCACCGAACTTTTTGCGCGCCCGCAGGCCGACCGAACGGTGTTGCGCGGCGGCGTTGTTCTCGGGGTGAGCGCGCCGCCTTATGAGGACCTTGATCATCTCGAAGGCCTTCGTCCATGAGCCAGACTTACGACATCGCGGCCTTTCGCCAAGCGATCGGGCCGATCAAATGCGAGGATAATCCGGTCTTGGTGCGGCAAAAGAGCCGTGATTTCTACTGGTATTCGCCTATTCTCAAGCATCAGCTCGACCATGTCGTCGCCGATCTTGTCGTCTCTCCACAAAATGAAGGGGAGATCATCAAAATCCTCGCAGCCGCGCATCGCTTGAAAATTCCAGTAACGCCGCGTGGCTCCGGCACCGGCAATTACGGACAAGCCATGCCTCTTTGCGGCGGCATCGTGCTCAATCTCGCCGACATGAACCGGGTACGCGCGATCAAACCCGGCCGCGTCATTTGCGAGCCGGGAGCGATCCTCGCCAAGATCGACGTCGAGACCCGTCAAACCGGTCAAGAATTGCGGATGTATCCTTCGACTTACGCCACGGCTTCGATCGGCGGCTTTGTCGCCGGCGGGTCCGGCGGCGTCGGCTCGATCAATTGGGGCGGCTTGCGCGATTTCGGCAATATTCTCCGTCTGAAAATCCTGACGATGGAGGCCGAGCCGCGCGTATTGGAATTGACTGGCGAAGACCTGCACAAGGCGGCCCATGCTTATGGAACCAATGGGATCATCGTCGAGGTCGAGGCGCCTCTGGCCGCGTCTTACGATTGGATCGACGTCATCGTCGGCTTTGATACGTTCGAGGCGGCCGCCGCTTACGCCAACGCACTTGGCGAAGAGGATGGGCTTTTGACGAAACTGATTACCGTTATCGCCGATCCTGTTCCGAGTGAATATTTTCTGCGCCATCGCCGTTTTCTCCCCAAGGGACAGAGCGTCGTTCTCATCATGGTCGCGGATCATGCGCTCGACGCTCTGCGCGCCTTCACGCGTCGTTACAAAAACGCGCAGACCCTGTTCGACGCCTCGTTGCTTTCAGCCGAAGAGCGAAAGGGCCTGCCACCAAATTACGAGCTTGCCTGGAACCATACGACGCTGCGCGCTTTGCGCGTCGACCCGGCGATCACTTATTTGCAAGCCTTGTACCCTTTTCCGAATCAACTGGAGACAGTCAAACGCATCCACGACCATTTCGGCGCCGAAGTCATGGGCCATCTCGAATTCGTGCGGTTCAACGGCAAGATCACCTGCTTTGGCCTGCCGCTGGTGCGGTTTACGACGGAAGCGCGGCTCGACGAGATCGTCGCCTTACATGAATCCATGGGCGCGCCGATCTTCAACCCGCATCGCTACACGCTCGAGGAAGGCGGTATGAAGCAAACCGACGCCGTACAATTGGCTTTCAAGCGCGAAGCAGACCCGCTCGGCCTTCTCAATCCCGGCAAGATGATCGCCTGGGAGGATCCAAATTTCGACTTCGCCGCCGGCCGAAATTTTCTATTTCCTGGCCTGGAAGAGCGCGCCCGCGCCGCGGAGGCTTAACGAGGCATGCGCGTCCTGGTTCTCTTCGCTCATCCGCTCGAGACGAGTTTCGGGGCGGCGCTTCATCGCGAAGTCGTCGCAACATTGAAAGCGCGCGGGCACGAAGTCGACGATTGCGATCTTAATGCGGAAGGGTTCGATCCGGTCCTCACCCGTCAGGATCGAATCGAATATCACGACCCAAACGTGAATCGAACCCGAGTGGCGCCTTACGTCGATCGGCTTCTTGCGGCTGAAGCCTTGGTTCTCGTCTTTCCCGTCTGGAACTATGGCTATCCCGCAATCTTGAAAGGGTTCATCGACAAGGTGTTCTTGCCGGGCGTTTCGTTCACATTGGGTGAGAATGGCGCATGGACGCCGACCCTCCATAACATCAAACGCGTGGCGGCGGTTTGCACCTACGGCGGCGACCGCCTGCGGACGATTCTGATGGGCGACCCGCCGCGCCGCATCTTTAACCGATCGCTGCGGGCTTTGGTCGCGGTCAACGCCAAGCGGCGCTATCTCGCCCATTACGATATGAATCGCACCGACCCTCATAAGCGGACGCGCTTTTTGAACAAGGTGCGCGGGTATTTTTCGACTTGGTGAGTTCAGCGCCGTTGCTCATGGACGAATCTTCCGTCGCCGGCCTGATCGCATATGACGTGGTGCTGACGCCATGAACAATTCCGCGTCAGAACGCGGAGCGATTTTCTTTGACCGTGACGGCGTGTTGAACGTTGACCACGGCTTCGTTCATCGCATCGAGGATTTTGAATGGATCGAAGGCGCGCGAGACGCCGTCAAGCTGGCCAATGACGCCGGATTTTATGTCATTGTCGTAACCAATCAGTCCGGCGTCGCGCGCGGATTCTTCAGTGAGGAAGACGTACGACAATTGCACGATTGGATGGGGCGCGATCTTGCCTCGATCGGCGCCCGCATCGATGGGTTTTATTACTGCCCCTACCTCGACGACGCGCCGGTCGCCGCCTATCGCATCGCGGACCATCCTGATCGCAAGCCAAATCCTGGCATGATCTTAAAGGGCCTGCGGGAGTTTACCGTCGACCCCTCTCGCGCGACCCTCATTGGCGACAAAGCTTCCGACCTCGAAGCAGCGCGGCGCGCCGGCGTCGCCGGGCGACTCTTCGCAGGCGGCTCTTTGGCGGCGATGGTGCAAGAAATTTTGGCCGGCGGAGGCGACTAATCGCTGTCTTTTCGCCATGCGCCGGCGCTGAGTGAAAATCAGCAAGATTTGTCAGATCGTCCTGTGTCAGGAGATCGGAGACTAAACAAAAGAGGACCTCCTCTCCGATGACGCGATTGCAAACGCAAGCCAGTTACGCCGCGCGCCTCGACCGCGTCGTGGACCATATCTACGACCACCTCGATGAAGACGTTTCTCTTGATCGTCTTGCCCAAGTCGCATGTCTCTCGCCTTATCACTGGCATCGCATCTACACGGCGATGCGCGGCGAGACGGTCGCGGCGACTGTCAAGCGTCTGCGCTTGCTGCGCGCGGCGGATCGACTCGCCAATTCGAATACGTCGGTCAAGGCGATTGCGGCGAGCGCGGGTTACGAGGCGGTCGAATCCTTCGCCCGAGCCTTCAAGGAAGCCTATCGGAGATCGCCGGCCGATTATCGCGCCCATGGAAGCCATGCAGCGTATAAGAAAGCCCATGCGGCGCGTGACGTCTTGGGATTTCCTGTCTCTGTCGAGGAAATACCCGCAATCCGCTGCGCCAGCATCGCCCATACCGGGCCGTATATTCAAATTGACCGAGCAATGGGGCGCCTGTTCGAGCGCCTCGCTGAGCAAGGTTTGCTCACAGAGAAAATGCCGATGATCGGCTTGTTTCTAGACGATCCGGACACGACGGAACCCGCAAAATTGCGGTCGAGGGCCTGCGTCCCTATTCCACAACCGATCGATTGCGGGACTTCTCTCGAAGAGACGCATTTGCGCGGCGGTCTCTATGCGAGACTCCGGTACAAGGGCCCTTACGCAGATATGAAGGACGCCTACCGCTGGTTGATGGGCGTTTGGCTACCGAATTCCGGTCATGAAGCCGCCGACGCGCCGATCTTCGAAGCCTATATCAACAATCCGGTCGAGACGCCGCCGAATGAATTGTTGACGGATATCCATCTTCCGCTGGACACCTGAGCTTGAGCTCGATGAAGACTCCCATAAAGCCGCGGGACGTCGAGGCGGCTTTTGCAGCCTATCCGCGCGCCGTCGCTGCGAAGCTGGAGATCATACGTCGGTTGATCTTGGAGACGGCTGCGGCGACCGACGGAGTCGGCGCTCTGATCGAGACCTTGAAATGGGGAGAGCCGGCTTATCTCACCGGAGAATCCGGCAGCGGGAGCACGATCCGTCTCGGCTGGCCGCGCGGTCAGTCGGAACACTGCGCCGTTTATTTCAATTGCCGAACGTCTCTTGTCTCGACTTTTCGGGAAATGTTCCCAAACGAATTGATGTTCTCGGGCGACCGCGCGATCTTGTTGGACGTCGCCAAGCCGGTACCGACAAAGCCCTTGGCGATATGTCTCAGTCTTGCGCTCACCTACCATCGCGACAAGCGGCGAAGCGCCTGAGCCGAGGGCGCTCTACCTTCCGCGAAACCCCTGAACAAAGTTCGGCGCGGCTTCCGCGACGGCGGCCAGCGAATAGCCGCCTTCCTGCACGATCACCGTGGGCAATCGCAAGGCCGCAAGAATCTCGCCGATACGCCCATAGGCGTCGCCCGTCACGGCAAGTTTCGACAGAGGATCGTCGCGATGCGCGTCCCAGCCCGCCGAGACGACAAGCGCCTCGGCGCGGAAGCGTAAGGCCGCCTCGGCGATCCGTCGTACCGCAGTTAGAAATTCCGCGTCGCCGCAGCCTTGCGCGAGAGGCAGATTCAAATTGAACCCTTCGCCCGCGCCAGCGCCGCGTTCATCGGCGTAGCCGGCGAAATGCGGATAATAGG
>JASLHV010000171.1 GCA_030153205.1 Roseiarcus sp.
ATTGCCGTGGCCGCCGAGATACTTCGTCGTGGAATAAACGACGACGGCCGCGCCATGATCGAGCGGGCGGGCGATGATCGGCGTCGCGGTATTATCGACGATGAGAGGGACGCCAAGCGGACGGCCGATCGCCGCGACTTCAGCGATCGGGAAGACCGTGAGCTTGGGATTAGGCAAAGTCTCGGCGTAATAGGCGCGGGTACGAGCATCGGTCGCGCGCCGGAAATTCTCGGGATCTGCCGGGTCGACAAAGCGAACCTCGATCCCCTGGTCCTTCAGCGTATTGGCGAAAAGATTCCACGTCCCGCCATAGAGGTCGGTCGAGGAGACGACATTGTCGCCGGCTCGCGCGAGGTTTTGAATTGCGAAGGCGGATGCGGCTTGTCCTGAAGATACCGCGAGCGCGGCGACGCCGCCTTCGAGTGCGGCGATGCGCTTCTCGAGAATGTCGTTCGTTGGGTTGCCAATGCGCGTGTAGATGTTGCCGAGCTCTTTTAACGCGAAGAGATTGGCGGCGTGCTCGGCGCTGTTAAATTGGTACGATGTCGTTTGATAAATCGGCACCGCGACCGAGCCTGTTGAAGGATCGGCGCGCCAACCGGCGTGGAGCGCGAGGGTTTCCGGTTTTTGTATCTGGTCCGTCATCTCGTTGGTCCTCCAAAGGCGCTTCCGCGAGGAAGTTTGTTGAAAATCATATGTTTAGCGATTGGGGTCGCTTATCGCTGGACATCAGAATATAAAAATAATAGACTTAGTCAATAATGGGCATTCAGATACGCCTCGAGAGACAGGTGATGAGCAGCGGCGTCGTTCAGATTTTGCGAGAACGGGCGGGGTGTCGGCCTTCGGGACCCATAGGGCGCTGTCGGCCGCGATCGCGAAGCGCCGCCAGAACATCCCTTCCCTCGCAGTCAGGACCGCGCTTGGCGCGGCGAAATCACGACATGCACAAGGCTTACATCATCGAAATTGGCGACGAGGCGGTCGGTATCGCCGCTCGCGACCAGGGCGGCTTCCGTTTCCACGCGGCGCTCCATGCATTGAACGATCTTAACGGCCGTCTCTTCCCGTCCGTTCTCGACGCCACGCGCGCCGCCCGCGCGCTTGTGGATCGCGGAGGGCCGCGGGCGAGCCGGGCGGCTCGTACCAACGAAGGACGATGCGCATGAGCCTGGCTTCCCGACAGACGGGCGCCCTGACGCCTCCGAGCGGCCAATTTCGCGCGGCCATTCGCGAATTGCCGATGGCTATGGGCGTGGTCTCCTTTGTTCGCGAGCGCTCTGTCGTCGCATTCGCGGCGTCGTCTGTCGCCGCTTTGTCCTCCGATCCTCCGATACTGGCGGTTTGTATCGAGCGGTCAGCGTTATGTAGCGAGCTTCGCGCGACCACCGCCGCTTTCGGCGTCAATATCCTTTCCTCCGATCAGTGGGAGGCGGCGAGTCAATGGGCGGGCGGTCTTTCGTCTGTCGAAGAGGCGCAAGAACTGCGCTGGACCGTTGCAGGCGACGGCGCCCCCCTGCTGGTCGGCGCGCTCGTCGCCTTCGATTGTACGCTTGATGAAATCATCGAGCGCCATGATTGCGCGCTGATTCTCGCCCGCGTTCGGGCGGTCGCCGGCAAGCAGGGCGCCGCCGCGCTTGTTCGGCGGCGCGGCGCGCTCGAGCAACTTGGCTGGTCCGCCGAGGAAGTCGCCAAATCGATCGGCGTCGCGCCGGCGAGATACGCAAGCGGGGCGCGTCTCTAATTCTATGCGCGATTTGCGCCGCGCCTTGTAGGAAAACAAAACCACAGTCGCTGTGATCAGCGCCAGCCCAAGGACGAAAGGCGTCGTCAGGGCTCCAACTCGCTATCCCAATAGAGATAGTCCATCCAACTTTCGTGCAGATAGTTGGGTGGGAACAGCCGGCCGTTTTGATGCAGATCGTGAATGGTCGGCTGGAACGGCGCGGTCGCTGGCCACATCCGCGCCACGGCGGGCAACATATCGCCCTTCTTCAAATTGCAGTGCGAGCAAGCGGCCACGACATTTTCCCAGGTCGTCAGGCCGCCTTTCGACCGCGGCACGACATGGTCGAAGGTCAACTCATCGTCGTCGCCGCAATATTGGCAACTGAAGCGGTCCCGCAGGAAGACATTGAATCGGGTGAAGGCTGGATAGCGCGAAGGCTTTACATAAGTCTTCAGCGATACGACCGAAGGGAGCCGCATCTCAAAGGACGGGCTGCGCACCGTCCGGTCATATTGCGAGACAATGTTCACCCGATCCAGGAAAACCGCCTTGATGGCGTCCTGCCAACACCAGATCGAGAGCGGGTAGTAACTCAGCGGCCGAAAATCGGCGTTGAGCACCAAGGCCGGACACGATTCCGGCGACACCGCTTGGACGTGAACCGTCAAGTCCGAGGCTCCGTTCCGCTGCGAACCCAGCCGAGGAACCGAATCCCTCGGCGCTTCAATAGTCTACAGCGACGATGACGGGCTTGTGAAGCCGCAGTTTTTGCAGCGCATTCAATGTGCTG
>JASLHV010000377.1 GCA_030153205.1 Roseiarcus sp.
CCCCGGAAATCAATATGCCGAGACCGGCGGCGACGTAGTAGATCGAACCGCCAAGCGCCGCCAGCCACGCACCCTCGCAGGCCAGCGTGAGGCCGATAAGAATATGGACTACGCCCGTAATCGTTGTCACAGGTCGCGAGCGCGAGAAGATCGGCATTGCCTCGCCTTTCATTGCGGAGCGATTGCGATCAAGCCCCTTTCACAGCTATTGGCGGGGAAAGAGCCGGTCGATTCTATCTGCGAGAGATGGCCGCGACAAAGCAATAATCGGGGATGGCCCCGTCGATGTCTCAGCCGCTTAAAAGCCAATCTCGGTCCTTAGGGCGACTGAATGAGCTCACCAAAGCCGCCACGGCCCGTTAATACTCCGGCAGCCCGTTCTTGCTCGGTCGCGAAGGTTCAACTGCGCGACGGATATCCGCGCCCGAACGGGCAACCCGAGCGCCGCGTAAGTCGTCTTATAGGGATCGCCCAAAAAGATTTGGACCTCTCAGGACCCTAAGGGGCTGTCCGCCGCGCAGGCTCAGATAAGCGAGCGTATTTCTCGATAGTACATCATCGCATGAAACGGCCGATGTCGAGCAAAAAATGTGGCCTCAGGGCTTCGCTCGACTCTAAACTGAAGTTTTTCGGCGCATGATTGCGTCCAAACCCGCAGGTCGAGACTCGATCGACTAAAGCTATATTTGCGGCCCGGCGAGGTTGTTGGCTTTGCGCCTGGCGTCTTTAGAGATGCACTGTTGTTGGTCGCCGTGTTGGGTCATAGTCTCGAAGCGACAAATGTTTGACCTCGGGAGGTGTTGTGGACGTAGCGGCCTGGCTGCGCAGCCTCGACCTCGAGCGCTATGCGCAGGTTTTCCAAGAGAACGCAGTCGATGGCGAGGTTCTTCTCGAACTCACCGCCGAAGATCTGCGGGAGCTTGGGGTTGTCGCGGTCGGCCACCGCCGCAAATTGCTCAGCGCCATTCAGACCTTACGCCTGGAGCCAATCGCACGATCAGGCGATACCGCGAACGTCACGGCCAATTCCCAGTCGACCTCCGTGGGCCTTGGCGAAAGACGTCAGATCGCGGTGTTTTTCGCCGATCTCAGCGGATTTACCGCCCTAAGCCAGGTTCTCGACGCCGAGGAACTGCACGCAACGCTTCAGCACTATTTTGAAGTCGCCGATCGTATCATCGTCCGCCACGGCGGACATATCGACAAACATATTGGCGACAGCGTCATGGCCGTATTCGGCGCGCCGATCAGCCATGGCGACGACGTCGAACGAGCGATGAAGGCCGCGCTGGCGATCCGCAATGCGGCCTCGACGATAAAGATCGCAAGTGAGACGGCTCTTTCGGTCCACATCGGAGTCGCCAGCGGCCAAGTCGTTGCGAGCAGGGCCGGAAGCGAAAATCACTACGAATATACTGTGACAGGGAAGACGGTGAATCTGGCTGCGCGCCTCTCGAGTGTGGCGGCCGCGGGAGATGTGCTAATTTCCGACGCAGCCCGGTTCGCTCTGGCCGATCGCGTCGTCTGCGAAGCGCTCGGCGCCCTTTCAGTTAAAGGCTTTGATACCCCGGTCGTAGCTTGGCGTCTGCTCGGCTTTGATACTGCGCTGAGCAGCCGCCCCTTTGTCGGCCGTGATCGCGAGCTCGCGTTGCTGCGTACCCTGCTTGATGTCTGCGTCAACTCCGGGCGGGGTCAGGTCATCTACTTGCGTGGCGAGGCTGGCATCGGCAAATCGAGGCTCGCCGAGGAGCTACAAAAAGCCGGCCGTGAGATGGGCTTTGTCTGCCATGTTGGCCGAGCGGTTGACTTCGGGGTTCGGACGGGACGAGACGCTCTGCGTTCACTCGTTCGTGACATTTTCGAGCTTAGCGAGACGAGCAGCGAGGAAGCAATCCGAGGCGCCATCAGCAGCTTCCTTTCGAGCGGACTAATCGACCGCGACCAGCGCCTATTCGTGGAAGACCTTCTTGACGTCTCGCTTGATCCTGAAGAGCACGCGATCTTTGAAGCTATGGATAATAGTGCACGCGCCATAGGCCGGCGCGACGTCGTTGCGAAACTAGTTGAACGCGCGAGCCGGAGCGCGCCGCGCCTGCTGCTCGTGGAAGATATACACTGGACAGATAGCACCTCCCTCAATGATCTTGCGCGCCTCGCTTCGGTTGTGGCCGATTGCGCCGCGCTACTGCTTCTCACCTCGCGCCTCGATGGAGACCCGTTGGACGCGGCCTGGAAAGCCGGGGCAACGCCCGCGTCTCTGACGACGCTCGACCTTGGCCCGCTTGCTAGCGCGGACGCGCGCCGTTTAATTGAGCCCCTTAAAAACGGCGCCGAAGGCTTTATCGAGCGCTGCCTGGAGCGCGCTGCGGGCAATCCTCTGTTTCTGGATCAATTGCTTCGGCATTCTAGCGACAATAGCGACGCTGCGGTTCCAGCGTCGGTGCAAAGCTTAGTTCAGGCGCGCCTCGATCAGCTTGAGCCGTCGGACAAGGAAGCCGCGCTGGCCGCTTCCGTGCTGGGGCAGGTCGTCGACGCCGAGGCGCTTGAACATCTTGTGGATGACAAGACGGCAATTAGACGGTTGACGGATCGGTTTCTGCTGCGACCTCAAGCGCAAAATCATATCTTCCACCACGCGTTGATTCGTGATGCGATCTACGACGGCTTATTGAAGGCGCGCCGACGCGAGTTGCATCGCCGCGCGGCAGATTGGTACGCTCGGCGCGACGCCGGGCTCGCAGCCGAGCATCTCGATCGCGCTGAGGATCCGCGCGCGCCTCTCGCTTATTTGGAGGCGGCGCGCGCCCAAGCGAAGGCATACCGCTATGAGGCTGCATTGAGGCTCGTTGACCGGGGACGTCGCGTGGCGGTGGAAGTCGAGCACCGTTTCGCGTTGCAAGACTTGTTCGCCGACATTCTGCATGACGTCGGCGACATGTCAGCGGCTTTGGCAGCTTATGGAAGTGCATATAAGACCGCGACAAGCGATGCGCTGAGATGCAAGGCGCTCATCGGGCTGGCCAAAGTGAAGCGGATTATCGACGATCTCGACGGGGCCTGGACCGATCTCGACACGGCTGAACCCTTGGCCAAGTCAGCCGGACTTCTCGCCGATCAAGCCCACATCCATTTCCTTCGAGGCAATCTATGCTTCCCGCGCGGCGATGCGGAAGGCTGCGTCTCCGAACACAGCCGCAGTCTCGAGCTCGCCCGCGAGGCGGGAGAGATCGAGCGAGAGGCTGCCGCGCTCGGCGGCATCGGAGAGGGTGAATATATGCGCGGCCGTATGCTCAGCGCATTCGCGGCGTACGATCGATGCATTTCGGTATGCGAGGCCCACGGCCTGCTGCGCATCGAGGCGGCCAACCGACCGATGCGGTCAATTGGCGCTTATTTCAGCGGCGACATGCAGGCGGCGTTGAGGGACGCTCTTGCTAGCGTTGCTGTTGCTTCAAAGATCGGTCACCTCCGCGCTGAGATGATCGCGCATCACTCCGCTTTCCATTATTTCTACGCAGTTACCGATCTTGACAAGGCATGGGAGCACACCGAGGCCGCCTTGAATTTGGCGCGGCGGCTCGGCGCCCCTCGGTTCGAGGCCGAGGGTCTTGCCTTTCGTGCCGAGCTCCAACGGGCCGCCAATCGACGTAAGGAGGCGCTTAATGACATACATACGGCGCTTGCAATGAGCCGCGAAACGGGAATGGCCTATCTTGGTCCTTACTATCTCGGGTTGCTCGCGCGTACCACTGACGATCAGAACGAATATGTTGAGGCTCTGCGAGAGGGAAGGGCGATCCTTGCCGCCGGCGCTGTGAGCCACAATCATTATCTCTTTCACCGCGACGCTATCGACGCCTGCCTTGACTGGCGAGCGTTCGAACTGGCCGAGGAACATGCCGCCGAGTTGGAGACCTATGCCGAGCGCCAACCCGGACCCTGGACAAGGTTCTACGTGGACCGCGGCAGGTATCTCGCCGCTTTCGGGAGGGGCGAAGCGGGCGCGCTCGACGGATTACGGCGATTAAAGGAGATCGGCCAGCGATATAGCTTTCTCGAAGCTATTCGGATGATCGACGTCGCTCTAAATTCTTGAGCGTACGCCTCGCTGTGATCGAAATCAACCTCGTTACCCGCCCTGGCGCATAGTGATCGCCGCGCCGCATCGCAGGTTGTTTGAGAAAATTTTCCGGAGATCGATAAAACACCGACTAGTCGTGTCGTAGCCAGCAATACTGGCGGCGCCCTGGCGGTGAACGGAAATCCGCGCTCTCAATGAGATATTCAGCGCCTTTGTGGCGCAAAGCGGCAGTGCGCTTTGATAGATTCGCCAGGGGCAAGCTCCACGAGACCTCTCTTCTCGATAGGCCCCTCGAGATTGTGGGCGTCGACGGGATGCGAGATCGGTTCGAAGCAGAAAAAGTCGGCGCTCGCGCCGGGTGAATAGACGATAAATGTCCTCAACGGTGCGTCTGCAGTGATTTCGAGTGACAATTCACGATCAGTCCAGTCGATTCTCGCATAACCGTCCCAATCAAGGAACGCATTGTTGATCCATCGTGAAGGCAGAGGTCGCGATCCGTTGAAATTCCATTCATGGTCGGCATCAAGCGCGCGCTCGCCGGCCGGCAAGTGGCGGCCATCTTCGAGTACGACACGCAAGGCTTGCGCTTGTAACAAGGCGCCAGCGCTCCGCGGCAACCAAGGATGCAGGCCCACGCCGTAGGGCAGCGTATACGAAGCGTGGTTTTCCACGGTCAACGAAATGTCGAGTTGGCCTTTCTCGAGGACGTAAGCGACACTAGCGAAATAGTGAAATGGACCCGGTCCGTCGGAGAAAAAAGAGAGTGTCGCACTTGCAGGCTGGCGCCGCTCGACGATCCACGAACTCGAAAAGGCATTGCCGTGAATGGGGCAGGGTTCTCCAGGAAGGTTAGGCTCGAGCGCGTAGAAGCGCCCGCGGTAAGTAAACCCGCCGCCTGATATACGATTCGACCATGGCGCTAGCAGGTTCATTGCGAGGTCGAACGGCCCTGCGTTCTGGACGTCGCGGCAGGCGCGGAAGATCGGTATCGTTCCCGACTCTGTCCTCATGTCGTAGCTGACCAGGCCAGCGCCGATAGACGGCGCGATGCGGACTTCGGCCTGGGAGTCGCTGATCTCAATCGTTTCGAAGGCCATTAAAAACGGATCCGATAAGACCTGGCTTGACCCAGCGGGTGCTGCTCGCGACACCTTTCCCTACTGGACGCTCATGATCAGGGGTTGCCTTTCTTGGCGCCGGCGGCCTTGAGTGCGTTATTTCCAAGCCTCTTTTGATCCAGATCGCTGGCGGCTATGTCGAGGAGGGCGACGATGGCCGTACGCGCGCCCTCGCTGTCTCGTAAGCGGACGCATTCAAGCACCGCCTTGTGCGCAGCAAGGGCGCGCGATTGAGCGGTTACGAGTCGATTGGTGATTGTAAACGTTGCACGCAATGCGGCCTCAATCGTACCGGTCAAGCCTTTAAGCACAACGTTGTGACTTGCGGCGATGAGGCCGACATGGAACTGAAGATCGGCTTCGCAGCAGGCAGCGAGGTCGACGCGGAGATTTCGCTCCATCCCTTCGTATGCCCGTTCAATGCGGGCAAGGTCAGCCGCCGTGACCCGCGTCGCAGCGAGAGCGGCGGCAGCGGGCTCGATAATGCGGCGCGCCTCAATTAGGCCGCCGATGAGCTCCTTGTCACGTCCCACATCTGGGTGCCAGGAGAGCACCTGCGGGTCCAGCATATTCCAATCGTCTCGGGCGCGTACACGCACGCCGACACGGCGTCTGACGTCGAGCAGTCCTTTTGCGGAGAGGACCTTAACCGCCTCGCGAATCGAAGTCCTGCTGACTTTAAGCTTGTCGGCAAGATCGTCCTCTCGCGGCAGCAATTGGCCCGGCGGGTAGGTTCCGCCGAGGATCCATTTGCCGATCGTATCTACAACAGAGCCGTGAACGCTTCGCCCATAAGCGCCTATGTCCTGCTGGATGCCGCGTACAGCGCGGCGTTTCACTCCCCGCATCCCCGAACCAGCGGTGGGCATGGAAGCAACGATGCCTTCGAGTTCCGTCACGTCCTGTTCTTTCCGTTGGTCGCCAAAGCTCTGCTCAACATCTGATGATTGTTTAACTGCTGGGTGGGCATTGGACAAATCACGCAGCAATGTAACGCGACGCTGGCAAACTCCCGCCTACCAATCAACGATCGTCCCGTCCTCGAGCACTGCGTTCGTGGTGTGCTGCACCTCGGGTTCGAATGGATGGCGAGCGCAAGCAACCTCGTCGACTTCGATGCCCAGGCCAGGTCGGCTGGGAACTTGCCAGAAGCCGTCGACCATCTTAATGGGGCCATCGACCACCTCGAAATACCATGGGACAGCGCCGACCATTTCCTCCTGGATCACATGGTTGGAGGTTGAGACAGCAAAATGCAGCGCGGCGACGCCAGCGATCGGCCCAAGCGGGTTGTGCGGCGCCACGCCGACGCCAGCAGCCTCGGCCATGGCGGCTATCTTCTTAGTCTCCCACAACCCGCCGCAATGGCAGATATCGGGCTGGATAATGTCGACAGCGCGTTCATGAAGCAGGCTCTCAAACTCCGAGAGTTCTACGAGCCGCTCGCCGGTCGCGATCGGAACCTTCGTATTCGAGGAGACCTTGCGCAATCCGGCCAAATCGCCGGGTGGCAAAACCTCCTCGACGAACATCGGGCGGCCAGGGGCGAGCGCCTCAATATAGGCCAGCGCCGCCCCGACTGACGCTGGACGTCCATGGAAATCGACCATGATTTCGACCTCGGAACCGACCGCCTCCCGCAGCGCGTTCATCATGCGCGCGGTGCGATCGATATCGCGCAGACGCGCAGAATAGTGAGTGAATGGCACAATGACGACCTTAAGAGCGCGATAGCCTCGCGCCAGAACCTCGTGGGCGCGCTCGACGAGCTTCTGGGTACTGTCAGTCTCGTAAACAGAACGCATGTCGCCAAGGCCGAGATGAGTATAGACACTCACTTTGTTTCGGACTTGTCCACCGAGCAATCGCCAGACCGGAACGCCAAGCGACTTGCCGAATATGTCCCACAGCGCTATCTCGATCCCGGAGATCGCGCTTATGCCGATAGCGCCGAGACGCCAGAAGCTGTGCTTCTTCATGATCCGCACCAGCCTCTCGATATCGCGCGGGTCGCGTTCCAAAATCAGGGGCGCAAGATCTTCGATGGCGCCGACGACTGAACGCGTCTTCCATTCCAGCGTCGCCTCACCCCAGCCGAACAGGTCTGGTTGATCGGTGTCGACGCGCACGAAGATCCAGTTCCGCATCTCGGCTGAAACAACGACTGAACGAATTCCGGTAATCCGCACCGAGCTCCTCCGTGTTGGCCCATTGCGGACCGACCCTCACGCGTACCGACGTCCCTGGTGCTCCGCGATGATTACCGCTGCGATCAGCAGGACGCCTTTCGCCACCATCTGGTAGAAAGTCGGGACGCTGGTGAGAATGAGACCGTTGTCCAGCACGCCGATGATCAGAACGCCGAGAAGGCCGCCGACGATCGTGCCTTTGCCACCAGTAAGCGCGCATCCGCCCAGCACCGCTGCCGTAATCGCCTCCAATTCCAGTCCATCAGAGCCTGAAATTGGTTGGCCGGAGCCCGTGCGCGCCGCTAACAACATGCCGGCGAGGCCAGCGGTGGCGCCACTCAGGGTGTAGACTCCGATCTGATAGCCGCGGACATTGAGTCCGGCGAGCCGCGCTACGATGGGATTGCCGCCGATCGCGTAGATGTTGCGGCCTGTGATCGTATAGTTCATCAGTACGAAGAATGCCGCCACGACGATGACGAGCACCACAATTGTGACCGGCACGTTCAAGATTTTGCCGTTGCCGATGAACCGGAAGGCGGGATCGAAGATGCTGATCGACTGCCCGTTCGAGATGATGAATGCGAACCCGCGAAAAACCGCCATCGTGCCAAGTGTCGCTATGACCGCATTGATGCGCCCGACCGTGATGATGACGCCGTTCACGACGCCAGCAATGGCGCCGACGACGACGCCCAATAGGATGCTGAGCAGCGGCGATCCGGTCCAGCCAACCCCGAGCGCGATGTAAACCGTCGACATGCCGACGATGGCGCCGACGGAGATGTCGAGACCGCCGGACACGATTACGATGGTCTGAGCAGTCGCGAGTACGCCCAAAATCGCGATCGCCTGGCCGATGTTAAGGATGTTGCGCACGAGAAAGAAAATGTCGGGCCGCAAACCTCCAAATATCGCCACGAGGGCAGCGAGGGCGATGAGCAGGCTGAGATTGTGCGTACCGACGCGCTCGATCATCGAGCGGACCACGGATTTGCGATCGCGAAGTGGCGCTAGGCTCGCTGAAACTTCGGTCTCCGCCTCCATCAATCGATCCTTGCTTCGTCAATTGGACCAAGATTCTCCGCCATCGCGAGCTTGAGGATCCGTTCTTCGCTCGCTTTCTCGCGCGACAATTCGCCGACGATGCGGCCCCCAGCCATCACCAGAATTCGATCAGCGAGCCCGATCAACTCAGGCAATTCAGACGAAATCACCAGCAACGCCACGCCTTGCGCGGCGACCTGCGCGATCAGGCGATAGATTTCCGCTTTTGCGCCGACGTCTATGCCGCGGGTGGGCTCGTCGAGGATCAGCGCCTTTGGCTGACGCGCTAACCATCGGCCGAGCACGACCTTCTGCTGGTTGCCCCCCGATAGTTTCGAGACGAGTTGGTCCAAGCTCGGGGTTTTTATGCGTAGTTGGTCGACGAGAGCGGTCGAAATGCGCCGCTCGACACCGAAGCGCACAAAATTGAACCGGCTGATGAGATCGGGAACCGCCAGGGAAATATTATCCGCGACGCTGCGCAAGAGCAGCAATCCCTGGGACTTTCTATCCTCAGGCGCGAAGCCTATGCCCGCGGCGATCGCGTCGGCCGGACTGCGCAAACGGATCGGGCGGCCGCCCACGGCGACCGAGCCGGTCAATAAGGGGTCGTGGCCAAAGATGGCCTCCGCGAGTTCCGAGCGTCCAGCCCCGATCAACCCAGCAAGTCCGACCACTTCGCCGGCGCGAATATCGAAGCTGACGTCCTTGACGCGTTTTGTCGTCAACCCGTGAACCGATAGTACGGCTGCGCCAAACCGACGCTCCGAACGTTCAAACAAGTCCGAGATTGGCCGGCCGACCATGGCTTGCACGATCTCGTTGTCGGTAATGCTGGAGGTTGCGCGATCTACGACGAGACGGCCATCGCGGAGTACGACGACACGGTCCGATAGCTCGCGGACCTCACGCATGCGATGGGAGATATACACGATTGCGACGCTATCCGCCTTAAGTTGTCGCACGACGCGAAACAGGCGTTGGGCCTCGTCTTCTGTCAGCGACGAGGTGGGTTCATCGAGCGCCAGCATGCGCAAGCCGCCGCGTAGCGCACGCATGATCTCTATCAGTTGACGTTGAGCGGGCCCTAGGTCGCCGGCTCTGGTCCACGGCCAAAGCTCCTTTTCGAGCCCGAATTCCGCGAGAATTTTTCGGGTCCGACGGGCGAGATCGCCTCTATCAAAGAAAATTCCGCGAGTCCGCTTGAAGTCGCCGAGAAAGAGATTCTCGGCAATGGAGAGGTCGGGAACAATGTCAGGTTCTTGATGAATCACTCGAATTCCGACCGCATGAGCGTCAGCCGGCGATCGAAAAATGCGAGGCGCGCCTAGCGCGGTAACCGTTCCACTGTCCGGGCGGAAAACGCCCTCGAGAATGCGAACGAGCGTCGACTTGCCGGCCCCGTTCTCTCCGACGAGCGCCAGCACTTCGCCGGACCGAACCGCCAGCGACACCCGATCGAGTGCGCGAACCACGCCGAACTCTTTCGAGACGGCGACTGCCTCGATGACTGGAGGGTTCTCTGTGTTCGGCGCAGTTTGCGATTGGGCGAGATTTGGGGCAGCCACTAACGGTCTCTTCTGCAGAGGGCGTCGCCGCTTCGGCGACGCCCTCGGTTGGTCACTTGTGGCAGAGCTTATCTTTGTATTGCGCGAACGAATCTGCGGAGATGAAGTCCGCCGATACATACGTCGTCGTCGGCAACGGCTTGCTGTCCTTTACGGAGGCGTACAGCAGATCGATAGCCTGAGCGCCTTCCTTGGCCGAATCGATATACATCGTCCCACGGAAGCCGGTTGGCTTGCCCGCGCCGAAAGCGTCACAAGCGCGGCTTCCGTCGATACCGACACCGATCACGTCATCCGCTGCGTAACCCTGATTCTCGGTTGCGCGCACGCCGCCAAGCACCCCGTCGTCATTGCACGAATAGAAAATCCAGTGCTTGGCCTCGGGATGGGCGGTCAAGGTCGTCGTGACGGCTGTGATCGCGCTTTCCATATGGTTATCATAGGGAATGCGAACGATGTCATTCTTGTCGAAATTCGGGTTGGCCTCAAGAAAAGCAGCTTCTGCGCCTCGATTCCGGCGCATGCAGGTGTCGGCCTTTTGATCTTCGATGCTACCGATTTTGACGTCCTTGAATTTGTCCCAACCCTGGGACTTGTAGAATTTCGCTTCCTCCACACCGACCTGCCGTCCGATGCTTTCGGCATTCATGCCAACGTAGGGCACCATCTGCTTGTCGCTGGTATAGATGTCATCATCGACGGCGACGAGCTTCACGCCGGCCTTCTGAGCCTTTTCAGCGACTACCGGGCCTAGCGCACGATCCGGAACGACGATCGCAATCGCCTTGACCCCATCGCCAACCATCGTATCGAATGTCGTCAGCGCTAGATCGGCGTTAAACTGAACGTCCTGGCTCATTAGCGTGACGCCGAGTTTCGCCGCTTCGCTCTTCGCCCCACCGACCTCGGAGACGAACCAAGGGTGCTCCCCCATCTTATTGATGTAACCCATCTTGATTTCGTCGGCCCTCGCCAGTCCGGCCGCCGTGCCCAAAACGAAGCTTGCCAGGGATAGTGTGAGCGCGAGGCGCTGATGTACGCGATTCTTCATAGTTTCCTCCTTCCACATTGCCTTTTTTACCGCCAACATCGATCATTCGTGGTAGAGTACGGACCTTCCCCCATCAATGACGATCGTTGCAGCGTTTATGAACGGCGCCTCGTCGGACGCCAGAAATACGGCCGTCCAGCCGACTTCTTCCGGGCGGCCGATGCGACCCGGCGGATGAAGCGCATAGGCGCGCCGCTTCTCCGCTTCGGGATCGGGGAAGCTGCTCCAATATTCTGTAGCGATCGGCGTCTCGATGTACCCCGGAGCTATCGCGTTGACGCGTATTCCATGAGCTGCGTATTCGATTGCTAGCGCGCGAGTGAGTCCCACCACCGCATGTTTCGCGATTGGATAAGGAAAACAGCCAGGAATAATTTTAAACGAGTGGGTCGAGGCGATGTTGATGATCGAGCCGCAGCCCGCTTGCAACATCTCGGACAGCACGGCGCGTGCGCAGTTCCAAACGCCATCCAAATCGACTGACATGCATCGACGCCAATCGTCATCGGTCATCGTCAAAGGGTCGCGAAACACATTGATGCCGGCATTGTTGACGAGGACGTGCGGCGGCCCGAAAGCGTCGACGGCGGCATCGCGCATCGCGGCGACCGAAGCGGCGTCAGTTACATCGGTCTGAACGAATAAAGCGCGAGCGCCGCCTGCCGAAAGTTCTGCGGCGATCTCCGCGCCAGTTTTCGGATTGATTTCCGCGATGACGACCCGGGCGCCTTCTGCCGCAAAGCAACGGGCGATGGCCGCGCCGATTCCCTGGCCAGCGCCGGTGACGATTGCCATTTTGTTATCGAGACGCTGAGCCATAACGGCTAGCGCAGCGTCGCCAAGACAGCCAATCGAAAGCTGCCCATCGACCATTCCTCCCATGAATTACTTGAAAGATCATATCTATTAATTTTTAAAGCATACCTTTTTATCGGGGTCAACAGGTTCGACCAGCGACGCGCCCCGGCGCTCCACATCGCCAGCGGGCCGCAAGTCTGGGTCTATTTCGCCTCGGCCTTGGGCCGTGCCGCCAAGATGGCGCGCGGCCTCGCGCGCATATTTGCCGATGGCCTAGCGGCGTTTCAGAGCATCGGCGAAGGCCGCGCCGAACGCGCTTTGCGGTTGTTCCTTGGCTCGCGTTGGCGCTAATCGTTCCGCGATTTTGCCGGCGGGCATATGCGCCGCCTTGTCTCCTCGCGGCGTCGGCCGAGCACCGCTTTCCTCTTTGCGCATGGTCAAGCTGATGCGCTTGCGCTTGACGTCGATCTCGAGGACCCGAACCTTGACCACGTCGCCCGCCTTCACCACCTCATGCGCGTCTTTGACAAAGCGATCAGCGAGTTGCGAGACATGGACGAGGCCGTCCTGGTGAACGCCGATATCGACGAACGCGCCAAAAGCAGCGACATTGGTCACCGTCCCTTCGAGCAGCATGCCAGGCTTAAGGTCGCTGATGTCATCGACGCCTTCGGCGAATACCGCGGTCTTGAACTCCGGCCTCGGATCGCGGCCCGGCTTTTCAAGTTCGGCGATGATGTCGCGCACCGTCGGCAGGCCGAAACGTTCGTCAACGAACAGCCTCGGATCCAAGGCCTTGAGCGCATTCGTGTCGCCCATCAAGGTGCGCAAATCGCGGCCGCATGCGGCGACAATTTTTTTGGCGACGCTGTAGGCTTCGGGATGGACGGCGGACGCGTCGAGCGGTTCGGCGCCGTTGGGAATACGCAGGAACCCTGCGCATTGCTCGAAGGTACGTTGGCCGAGCCGGCCGACCTTCAACAGTTCTTTACGACTTTTGAAGGGACCGACTTCGTCGCGATGGGCGACGATAGCTTCAGCCAGGGAGGGGCCAAGGCCGGACACGCGCGCGAGCAGTGCTGTCGAGGCCGTGTTGAGATCGACGCCGACGGCGTTCACCGCGTCCTCGACGACCGCTTCCAGCGATCGGCCGAGACGATATTGGTCGACATCATGCTGGTATTGTCCAACGCCAATTGACTTTGGCTCGATTTTCACCAATTCGGCGAGCGGATCCTGCAAACGGCGCGCGATGGAGACCGCACCACGCAGCGACACGTCGAGATTTGGAAATTCCACGGCCGCCGTTTCAGAGGCAGAATACACCGAGGCCCCGGCCTCGCTGACAATCGCCTTGATCGGCTTCGGCGGGGGCATCCCCGCCAACATGTCGACGACGAGCCGCTCGGTTTCTCTGCTTGCGGTGCCGTTTCCGATGGCGATCAACTCAACCTTATGGGTGGCGATGAGGCGCGCGAGCGCCTCTTGCGCGCCACGTAAATCGTTGCGCGGCGCAAAGGGATAGACGGTCGTCGCGCCGAGGAGCTTTCCGGTTTGATCGACGACGGCGACTTTCACGCCGGTGCGCACGCCAGGGTCAAGACCCATTGTGGCGCGGGCGCCCGCTGGCGCGGCCAATAGCAGATCCTTGAGATTGCGGGCGAACACTTTGATCGCCGCCTCTTCCGCCCTCTCGCGTAATTCGCGCATCAAATCCAGCGTGAGCGAGAATGACAACTTCACGCGCCACGCCCAACGCGCAACCTCCATCAGCCAGATGTCGGCGGCGCTTTGGTTTGCGATCTCATAGGCGGCCGCGATCATCCGTTCGACGGGCTTGATCGAGGCGGTGTCAGCCGCGTCGACCTCGATCTCCAACGTTAAAAGGTCTTCGTTACGCCCGCGCAGCATCGCGAGCGCACGATGGCTCGGAATTTGTACCCAGCGCTCGACATGATCGAAATAATCGGAAAATTTCGCGCCTGCCTCCTGTTTTCCGTCGATTACTCTCGCATGCAGGAACGCATTGTCCTTCATGTAGCCGCGAAGACGCCCAACCAATTCGGCGTTTTCGGCAAAAGATTCCGACAGAATGTCGCGCGCGCCCTCCAGAGCCGATTTCACATCGGCGACTTCGCCGGAGAGATAGGATTGGGCCAACTCATCGGGAATGACGGAGCGGTCCGATAAGATCGTCTCGGCGAGCGGGCCGAGGCCGCGCTCCCGGGCGATTTCGGCACGGGTTCGCCGTTTCGGTTTGTAGGGCAGGTAGATGTCTTCGAGATCGGCTTTGGTGTCGACCGATGCGATCTTCGCAACGAGATCGTCGGTGAGCTTGCCCTGTTCGCGAATGGATTTCAGGATTGCTTCGCGACGCGCCTCGAGTTCCCGCCGATAGACCAGTCGTTCAGCCAAAAGACGCAATTGCGTATCGTCAAGGCCCCCGGTCGCCTCTTTGCGATATCGCGCGATGAAAGGCACGGTCGAGCCTTCGTCAAGCAACCGGATAGCCGCCGCTGCTTGTTCCGATCTGGCGCCGATTTCGTAGGCGATGGTTTCAGCGATGTGTTTCAAATCAGAAGTCATTTCAGGTCCAGAATCGGCAAAGGGCGGCGACCATAAGTCAAGCCACGCCCCGCCGCCAAGTCGGCGCCGATCAAATGGTGGAGGCAATTGTTCCGTGTTCCGCGATGGGCGATTTACAAGTGAATCATCAATGATCCGCCGATGCGCTCCGGAGCTATCCGGCTTGCCATTACAGGCGCTGATGCGCGGACGGCTCACTCATCGGCGCGGCAAATAGCGCAGGCCACACGTGACAACGTTGAACGAACAACGCTTTGCTGCGCCGAGGTGATTGCGAAAGCGCCCTATAACGGCGAAAGTATAACCACCGGTATTTCCCGCTCGGTCTTGAGTTGATAATCCGCATAAGGCGGCCAAAATTCGAGTGCTTTTTTCCAGAGTTGGGCGCGTTCCTCTCCGGCCGTTGTCCTCGCCCGCGCCTTCATTTTCTTGGTTCCAACTTGTACTTCGACATCTGGATTCGCGAGAATATTGCGATACCACCCGGGGTGTTCGGGCGCGCCGCCCTTCGAGGCGATTACGAAGTAGGCGCCGTCTTCCGTTCCATAAAACAACGGAAATATGAACTTATCACCAGACTTGCGGCCGGTGGTGGTGAGCAGTAGAGCCGGTACCGTCATCTCACCCCGCCCCGGCACGTTCACTTTGTACATGTGCCCGTCGCTTCCGCCGCTAGAGAGATAGCGGTTCGCGTGCTCGACCATCCAGTCTGGCAGGTTCGGAGCAAGTTTCGCTTCGGCCATCGCGCTCTCCTTCAAAGGGGGCGGGGAACATATCATCGGGTAACGGACTGGCCAAATACGGGCGGGGCAGGGCCGACCTAGCGTGACGGCACGTTTTCTCGAAGATCTGGAAATAATTGGCGCGGCATACGCAGGTTGAACCGACGCAAAGATCAATGGCGAGTGGAACGCCCGACTTACACTCCTCTATACGGCAGAAAATTGGATA
>JASLHV010000430.1 GCA_030153205.1 Roseiarcus sp.
TCCCTGGACCGGCTCGCGATAGGGACCAAAGCTACGAACGAGCGGAAATCGCGTCGTCACGCCGTCGCCGGCTCCGAGCATCTGCGCGAGCGCCTCATTATCGCCGGGCGGCGCCAGCCAGAATGGGTCCTTGCAACCTTGCATCGCCGTGAAGAAGCCGGCGATCGCTTGGAGTTCAGGATGAGAGGAATCGCCGCGAAGGACTGGATAGGTCAGTTCGATATCGTAGAGCGCGGCGCTGTAACGCGAACGGCGGCTATCGCGGCCGGAGACATGGCCAGCAATGTCGGTCGCAAAGCGCGGCTTGATGTGGGTCGACCAGCCGAGCGTCGCGAGCGGGGGAAAGCTCGGATAGTCGCCGGGCGCAGGCGACGGTGAAGGCGGGAGCGGCGGCAGCGACGGCCCGCGGCCCGGCAGCCAGTTGCCTGTCTCCCAGTTCGCGCCGTCCGACCAGTGACTGGCCAAAAGCGGGAAGGTCGGAAAAGGCCTTGCGTCCCAAGCCCAGATGCAGGAGAGCGCGAATTCGATTAGCGGAATGCCTCCCGGCGACGTCTCATTGCGGCCGTCCGCATTCCAATATTCATCGATCGCCTGCAGCGCGAGCAACATGATCGTGTCATCGCGCTGCGGCAGGTAGCCGGCGCTTGCGCTCCCTGACCACAGTGACCAATAGGGCGTGCCGCTGCTGACCGATTTCGCGTCGAAGAAAAGGTTGGGCTGGTTCGTCGCCTTATCCGTTGCCGGGAAGCCATATTCGATGAAAGCGAGCGGCTTCGATTGGGCGCGCCATGGCGTCGGTGGCCCGTGCGGCGCCCAGCCGGCGCCGTCGCCAGCGTCATAGATGGCCTGATGGGTGTTTCGCCACCACCACCGGAACTGCTTGTTGGCGAGAAGCTGCTGGTTCGGATAGTACGGATTTCGCCTTTGCGCCCGTCGATCGCCTTGCGGCGCCGATACGTGTTGATCGGAACCGTTGGGGTCAAGGGCGACACCGGCGTTGTCGCCATCGTTATAGTACCAATTGAACTTCTCGCCGCCTTCGATATTGGCCTTGAGATAGTCGAGGCTGTAGATCGTCGGTGCGCCGGAAAGGCCGAGGCCGTTGATCGCCGCGCCGGACGGCGGCCACGCCGCAGTCGGCGGCGGCGCCGCCCAATTTGCGACGTCGAGACCGCGATCGCCGGTGGTCCAGTCCGAGAGCGGCAGATAATTGTCGATCCCGACAATATCGATATTGTCGTCGGCGAAGAGCGGGTCGAGATGTGGCCATTGACCATTCTCGCCGGGGTGCTGAAAGCCCATCCAATCGGACCAGTCCGCGGAATAAGCGACGAGGTTCTGGAGCGACGCCATATTCTTCATCAGGCCCTGTCCGTCAAAAATCGCGCGGACGTCGCCCGCTAGCGCTTGCAGCCCAGCGACGAAAGGATAATCCCAGATCGCATAACTTGAACTGTCTGTCGTACCGGCCTTGCTCCAAGCGGGTCCGCGAATGGTCTCCAAGCCGCGCAATTCCGACCCAAGAAGGAATAGATTGACGCCGCCCGCCAAGGCGCAGAGCCATGCGTAGTGAAGGATCATGCGGCGATAAGTGAAATCGGCGGGCGGACCGGAATAGGCGACCGTCAAATTCGTTGCGTCCGGCGTGAATTGGTTGCGAGCCGCCGTCCCGAGAAAAGCGTTCACGGCGGATGTCGCGTCTGCGCTCTTGTCGGGCGCATAGGCGATGAGGCCGCGCCAGGGGAAGCCGGCCGAGGTCATCAGGATGAAAGGATAGAAGACGATTCTAAAGCCGCGCGCTTTCAGATCTTGAATGCAACGAACGACGCTCTGATCGGATGGCGTGCCACCATAGACCGCGCCGCCGCCGCTGGTGGGAATCTGAATGAGACCCGGCGACGATTGAGTGAGGCTCGAGACCCGCCAGGAATCGGCGACCCAGGAGCCTCCCGAGAGACACTCGAAGGAGCCGCCAATAAAGTTGGTCGAAGGATAGATATGACAGGCCGCTGCATTCGTGGAATCGCCAAACCAAGCGCAAACAAGAGACACCGTTCGACATTCCGGATGCGCAGCCTGCAACTGATCGAGCGCAAAGGAATAATCGGTCTTCGCGCCGCCCGGCGCATGGAACGTATTTATGCCCGCCGTCACGCCGCCGGCTTGAGCGCCTTGATAAGGGATAGTGTCATAGGTGAACTCGCCAGTCGCCGGGAGAAGGTGCACGCCGCCGACGAATGTCATTCCTTCGCCTCCGTTGTTCAGGGCTGTGCAAGGGCTGTGCAAATAAGCGCCTATGCCTCGCTCCGTCTCCGTGATCAAATCGACCAAAAGCGGCGAAGCGGGGGCTCGTCATGAAAAGTTGGATCGGAACAGCGGCGCTCGCGCCGATGATTGTCGGCTGTGCAGGTTCGGCGGTGCGTGAACAAGTGGTCGATATGGGACCGAATATAGGTTCGGTCGAGGAACGCATGATCTTGACGAATGTGGGGACGTTTATTGATCGGCCCTGGGCGCTCCCGGGCCATGTTGAGATCAATTCCGGTTCAGTGCAAAACCAAGATCAGGCGGCCCTTGCGCTGACTCTGCCTTTCGCTACGACCCAAAAAGTCGCAAATCCGAGCGGCACTGGCTTGCAGGAAACCGATAGCTTTTCGCTACTCCCCGTGACCGACACCGACGATCTGAGGCGATTGCGCGCACTTTACCATTTCGCTGTCTGCCCAGATCCGGTCATGCTGAGGGCTGAATGGCAGCGATCGGAAGAAGCTGAAAAGGCACCGCCCATCGTCGCGAAAGCCATTGTCGAACCGCATGACGCAGAGAAAAAAAGAGAGGACATCAAGCACTTCAAGGAAGCTCTCGATGCGCGGCCAGCCGAGACGCTCGGCATAACACCAGAAACAAAGGAAGCAATCAGCGACGCCGCGAAGAAAGCTCAGGAAGTCTTTAAGCAGAACGATATTGAGTTTGAGACCGGGGCGCAGACTTTCAAAGAACTACAGAGCAAAGCGGAACCTCTTAGAAGGCTCAATATCACACCGTTTTCGCTCGTCGTGAATGGAGAGGCCCCCGGCAAGTCGACCAAGGGCAAATCGATTACAGCGGCGCCAAGCGGCGCGGACAAGAGCGGCTCTACGACCGCCGCAATCAAGCGCATTCTCGACAGCCGCTTGGCATTGGCCCTGAAAATCCAAGGTCATCCTGTCTACTGGGACGGGCCGCCCGTGGCTGCATGCCATATCTCATATTCGGACCATCGCCCTCGCCCTGATTCCGTTGCGCTCGGCGTTTACAACGGGCACGCGCTTTTCACCGATCCCGATGGCAAAGCCTTCGGCGATTTTTCGCTTGCGGTTTTGTCCGCGGGTCCCGATACGACCGGCTATCCTTCGCTCCCAGACCTGTCGTCGAAGGCGAAGACTACCGGCGGAGCCGCCGCCTTTGGCGCCGCCATTTCTTCGGCGACGACCTCGGGACACTGAGCTGGTGCTAGCCGGTTCATGCGCCGAGCCGCCGTAGGCCGAGCAGAGCGCCATGACGCGCCGCTTCGTCCATCGCTTTTGCCAAGCCGGCGCTATTGCCTTTGACCCATTGCGCGACGGATCCGGAGTCGATCGCGGAGACGTGGAAATTGGTCGTCGGATGAATATGAACAGCGCGGCTTGTACTTACCGGAGCGCTTTCGCCGTGCGACGCGCCCGTCAGCATGTCGCGAAAGGCCGTGGCCTGCGCGGCAGGCATCACCAATTCATTGTGATGGATCAAGGTCAGCATGTCGCGTGGGACCTGCCACATGCCGATATCGGCCGAGGCCACGGCGCCCGCCATGCCAGCGACGGTCGCCTGCGCGGCTGCGGCGGGACCCGCCGCGAGCGGCCCCATGATCGGCGAGAGAAAGCCGAAGACGCCGGCGAAAGCCTCCGCCGCCGATGAAAGGATGGAGCGAATGATCGTCGCCGCTTGTGTGGCGAGGGAAGCAGACGCCCCTGCCCTCTCCGCGCCGGTGCGCGCGACGACGCCGGCGCTTGTCGCCGCAGTCTTCGCCGCTTCATTGGCGACATGCTGGACGACCGTAGTCTCGCCCCATTCGATGAATTTGATCAGCAGATCGCTGAGGATGTTCTTGTACGCTGTCCGCCAGTTGGTCGTCCCCGCGAGCAGGCCATGCAATTGTGAATTGAAGCTCTGTGTGACCGCGTTGGCGTAGCTTTCATATTGCTGCTGCTGCTGGCTGATCGATTTTTGGATGAGCTGGTCGACCTGGTCTTGATGGCGGCGTTCGGCGTCGAGAATTTTGTCGTTGATGATTTGCTTTTGCGTCAGCGTTTGGTTGCCAAGGCCCATCTCTTTTTGCAGAAGCCCGAGTTCGGCCTGATATTCCTCGTCCATTGCTTGACGCGACAGGCTCGCTTTCTGGGCCTGCGTAATTTCGTGGCGCTGCGCTTCCTGAGCGTAGAGCGCAAGCTTCTGCCGCAAACCGTCCTCGACGGCTTTGACCTCTTCGTTCACGGCGAGCTTTGCGGCGCGAGCGGCGTCGGCATAAGAAGCATCGTCGTTTTGTCGCAAGGCGGTCGCGGCCTGGGCGCGGGCGGCGGCAAGCGATTTCTCGATTGAAGCCGACGAGAGCAGCGCCGCGTCGAAGGCGCGAAGCTTGTCCGGCGACATCGAAGCGGCGATCGTCGCCCCCAGCGCGGCATAGTGTTCGTTCATCTGACTCGCCACCGCCGAAAGGTCGGCGAGCGCATCCTTCGCCTGCGCGACACCGCTGGCGAGATCGTCGACAGAAGCGGAGAAACGGACTTCGAGATTGGCGTCGGACATTGGCAATCTCCGAGCGACGAGAAGAGGAGTATCCCTCGCGCGAAAGGAACAGAGCTGAGGTCAGCCGCCGGCCAACAACGCTCTTAGCGCGCAATCGGGATCAAAAAAGTCGGCCTCACGATGCGCGACGGCATTGAGTAAGAAGCGATCGTCGGATATCGGCCAAGAATCACCGTCCGCCATCGCCAAGAGCCGCCTGCAGAGCCGCCAATGTCGTATGCCGGCGTGCGCTGGCGACGCTCTCCGGCTTGGACGGCGGCTTGTACCCAATGAGGGCGGCGATCAGCCAATGCGCCGGCGGATTGGCGCGCCATTCCTCTTGCAGCGCGGTGAGTCGCGGCGTGGTCAAGCCATCCAGCGCCTCGTCCCAAGTCCAGCCGGTATTGGCGACGACATGGGCGATCAGGCGGTCGAAATCGACTCCCCCATGGCGCGCAGCGCCTCCGGCGCCGCTGCTTGCGCAACGTCAGGATCGACCGGTCTCAAGC
>JASLHV010000446.1 GCA_030153205.1 Roseiarcus sp.
TTGGCCCGTCAGGCGGTTTGGTCGAACATGTGATGACCGCCATTAAGGAGCGCATTCGCTCCGAACGCCTGGCGCAAGGCGATCCTCTTCCCAGCGAAAACGCTCTAGCCCTTGAATTTGGCGTCTCGCGCGCCGTCGTGCGCGAAGCCTTCCGCTCGCTCGCCGCCTTGAAACTGATCGACGTCGGCAGTGGGCGCCGCGCTCGCGTTTCAGCGATCGACCCCAACGTCCTTGGTCTTGTCCTCGATCATGCGGTCCATACCAATCAGATCACGATTCAACAGATCTACGATGTTCGACGCACGATTGAGATGCGCACGGTCGCTCTCGCCGCGCTGCGTCGTGACGACGATGAAGCGGCGGCGATCGCCGCACTGGCTGATGCAATGGCTCGGGATTTCGCAACGCCAGAACGAGTGATGGAGCATGACATCGCCTTTCACGAGGCAATCGCGCGCGCCTCACGTAATCCTTTGTTCGCTCTCGTCGTCGGGTCGTTCCATGTCGTCACGCGTCAGACATGGAGCATCGGCTGGACAAGCCGTCCGAACGATACCGAGAGAATGGCCAGCGTCGCCGGTCACGGTTCGATTGCTCGCGCCATCGCCGCGCGCGATCCAAGAGCCGCGGAAAATGCGATGGCCGACCATTTTGATCTTTCAGTCAAGGCGCTTCTCGCCGCCGGCGTCAACTAAGAGAGCGCAGCCGTGAAGATCGCCGCAATCGAGACAATCCGCTTGAAGGAGTTTGAAAATCTCCTTTGGCTGCGAGTCCGTACCGACGAAGGCCTAATCGGCCTCGGCGAGACGTACCTTATGCCGAGAACGGTCGAGGCCTATGTCCATGAATACCTAGCGCCGAGAGCGCTTGGCCGCGACCCGTTGGCGATCGACAGGCTCTCGCGCGATCTCGGCGGCTATCTCGGCTTCCGCTCGACTGGGGCCGAAATCCGCGGCAATTCCGCGTTTGATATTGCGCTCTGGGACTTGTTCGGGAAGGCGGTCGGCCAACCTATCGCGCAACTCCTCGGCGGATTCACCCGCTCTTCGATCCGAACCTACAACACCTGCGCCGGCGCTAGCTATATGCGTACCGCAAAAGGGCAACATACGTCGAACTGGGGTTTGGAGGATGCCAGCCGCTACGACGACCTCGACGCTTTCCTTCACCGCGCTGACGAACTCGCGGAAGACCTTCTTTCCGAGGGAATCTCGGCAATGAAGATCTGGCCTTTCGACGTCGCAGCGGAGAAGAACGAGGGTCAGTATATCAGCGCCGCGGAGCTCACAACCGCCTTAGGGCCGTTCGAGAAGATCCGCCGCGCCGTCGGCGATCGCATGGATATCATGGTCGAGTTCCATTCGCTATGGCAACTCCTGCCGGCCATGCAGATTGCCCGGGCGCTAGCGCCTTTTGGGACCTTCTGGCACGAAGACCCGATCAAGATGGACAGCCTTGTCGACCTGAAGCGCTATGCCGCCGTCTCGGTCGCGCCGATATGCGCTTCGGAAACTCTCGGTACGCGCTCAGCGTTTCGCGATCTGCTCGAAACCGGCGCCGCCGGCGTCGTCATGCTTGATCTTTCATGGTGCGGCGGCCTCTCCGAGGCGCGCAAGATCGCGTCGATGGCCGAGGCCTGGCGACTGCCAATCGCTCCGCATGACTGCACAGGACCGGTCGTGCTCGCCGCCTCGACCCATCTTTCCCTCAATGTGCCAAACGCACTCGTCCAGGAAAGTGTGCGAGCCTATTATAGGACTTGGTATCAGGACCTCGTTACAGGTTTGCCCGCGGTGCACGACGGTTCGATCAGCGTCGGTCGCCAACCCGGACACGGAATCGAACTCCATTCGGATCTCGACAAGCGGTTTACTGTCGAGACCCGCACCACGGCGCTCGAAGACATCTGAATGGGCGCTTAATACATAAACCGCATGAGTAGGGAGGAGGACGTTCATGAAAAACCGTACTATCGTTTTTGGAATATTGAGCGGCGTCGGCATTCTGGCGCTTTCGTCCATGCTGGCCAGCCCAGCCGCAGCGGACGAAAAGCTCAATATTGTTTATACTCACCACTCGTCGGCATCGAACCCATTCTGGCAGGCGGTGAAGAAAGGCTTTGACGACGCCTGCGCGAAGATAGAGGCCAATTGCCAAATGATCTTCACGCAAAACGAAGGATCCGTTGAGCAGGAAGTGGCCAATCAACAGACGGCGCTTGCCCGTAAGCCCGACGCGCTCATCACGACGCTTGTCGATAACAACGCCTTCGTCGGCAATCTAAAAGACGCGAAGGCGAAGGGGGTCATCGTGATCGCATCGAATGTCGACGCGACGGAAGGACCGGAGCTCGAGCTGCGTCAGGCCTTTGTCGGCCAAAATTTTGTCCCCGCCGGCACAACGCTCGGCAAAAGAATGGCGGCGCTGTTTCCTAAAGATGGGCCGATCCGGGTTCTTGTCGGGGTCAATGCTCCTGGCCAGAATTGGTCGGAGCAGCGGGCCAAGGGCATCATGAACGGGCTGGAGGAATTCAAGAAGGCGAATCCGGGCCGGCAAATCACCATCGACCGGCAGGATGTCAGCGCCGACGGCGCCGTCGTGACGGATCGTGTCGGCGCCTATATCAGCGCCCATCCGGACACCACAGCCTATATCGAGACCGGACTCTGGCATTCGAATGTTGCGCGCATGCTGAAGGATCGCAATATCGCGCCAGGCAAGATTCTGCTCGGCGGTTTCGATCTCGCCGCCCAAGTGATCGAACAGATGAAGGCTGGCTACATCCAAGTGGAGATCGACCAACAGCCTTATGAGCAAGGCTTCCTGCCAGTAATGCAGGTCTACCTCGAGAAGAAGGTCGGATTGGCGCCGGCCGATATCGATTCCGGCGAAGCGGTGTTTACGCCGGAGCAAGCGGATCAGTTGATGGCCTTGGCCAAGCAAGGGCTTCGCTGAGACGATCAGCCGATGATCTCTCGCGGGGGAGCGCTTGCGCCCGCCCGCGAACCTCCAAGGACGAGGAGGGCAAGAGCGCCGTGAAAAATCTCTTCCGTATCTATCTTGAAAAACCGGAGCTCGCCGGCGTCGCGCTGCTTGTCTTGCTCGCGGCGCTGTTCGAAGCCAGATCGCAGGGCGCGTTCCTCTCTGCCGACAATTTGCGCGGCATACTTGGATTGCTGCCCGAGGTTGGACTTGTCTCAATCGGGGTGACGATCCTGATGATCTGTGGCGAATTCGATCTTTCGGTCGGTTCTACCTTCGCCTTAACGCCGATGGCGACCTCGCTGCTGATCATCGCGGGCATTCCAGCCTTTGCATCGGTTGCGCTTGGCCTTTTGATCGCTGCGGCGATTGGTTTCGTCAACGGCTTCATCACGCTGACCTTCGCCATACCGAGCTTCATCACGACTCTGGGCATGCTGTTTATCGTCCGTTCATTGACGATTGTGATCTCGGGCGGCTTCCCACCGCTGCTGCCTGATGATCTCAACACCGGAATATTCACGCAATTTGTCGGGCCCGGCGCCCTGTTTCGTGCATCTTTCGTTTGGTTTCTTGCCATCGCGTTGATTGCTTCCGCGATGATGGCGAGATCCAATCTTGGCAATTGGATCCGAGCGACGGGAGGGCATCTCGATGCCGCGGGCGCGATGGGCGTCCCCGCGCGCCGGGTCAAGCTTTTCTGTTTCGTTCTATGCTCGATGATGGCCGGGTTCGGTGGGATCATCCAAGTATTTCGCCTCCATTCACCGCTCCCGTCCATTGGGGACGGACTCGAGCTGCAAGCGGTCGCCGCCGCGGTTATTGGCGGGACCGCGCTCACCGGCGGCATCGGAACGGTGTTGGGCGCCATCGTCGGCGCTCTCTTGATCCGCGTCATCGACAATGGCTTGGTTATGAGCCAGGTCGACGCCAATTGGTTTAAATTCGCCGTCGGCAGCCTGACGATATTCGCAGTCGTATCCAACGCTTGGCTGCGCCGAACGGCGCGTCGGATGAAAGTGACGGCTTAAGATGACCGCTCCGTTCATCGCCGTAAGAGACATGCACAAGTGGTACGCCGGCGTGCATGCTCTCAAAGGAGTGAATTTCGACCTCCAATCTCGTGAAGTCGTCGGCCTGGTCGGCGACAATGGCGCCGGCAAGTCGACGCTGATCAAGATTCTTTCTGGCGTCCACAGACCCGACCAGGGCGAGATTCGGATCGAAGGCGAGCGGGTCGATATCACTTCGCCGAAGGCCGCCATGCGCCTTGGCATTGAGACGATCTACCAAGACGCCTCCATGGTGCCAACCATGTCGATCGCTCGCAACTTGTTCGTCGGCCGCGAGCCTTTGCGCCTATCGGTGGGCGGCATCGGCCTGATCGATCATGACCGCATGCGACGTGAGTCGATGAAGGCTATCGCTGATGTCGATTTGCACCTGCGCTCCCCCGACGCCTTGCTCGCCGAACTATCGGGTGGACAACGCCAGGGGGTGGCCATCGCACGAGCGATGCATTTCAAGTCGCGCGTTCTTATTCTCGACGAGCCGACCAACCATTTGTCAGTCAAGGAGACGGCAAAAGTGCTCGGATTCGTACGCGGTTTGTCGGGGCAAGGGGTTGCCGGGATACTTATCAGCCACAACCTGCATCACGTCTTTGAGTCCTGCGATCGGATCGTCGCCATGGCGCGCGGCGAGATTGTCTTCGATAAGCCTGTTGCGGAGACTTCGATCGATGAAGTGCAAAACTATCTGTGAGGACACGCGATGAGCGTCCTTTCGGGAAAGAATATCCTTCTCACCGGCGCCCTCGGCACGCTCGGGCGCGCGCAGGCGGAGACACTTGGACGCGCCGGCGCCGCCCTTTTCCTC
>JASLHV010000508.1 GCA_030153205.1 Roseiarcus sp.
CGCTCGACAAATCGCTCCGGGAAAGGCGTGCGAAGATCGCCGCGCGCCAGCGCGACAGTCTCGATCCGCGCGCCGGTCATCGCGGCGGCGATCTTCGCACGCCTTTCCCGGAGCGATTTGTCGAGCGTCTGGTCGGCCGCAAAGTCGAGACCCTGTCGCGGCGCGCAAAATACATCCTCGCCCATCTCGATGGCGGCGAAGCCTTGATCATGCATCTCGGCATGTCGGGCTCGTTCCGTGTCGAAAAGGACGAGGCGAAAGCCGCGCCGGGCGCTTTTCATTTTGCGCGCTCGAAAGACGAAGCGCATGACCATGTCGTCTTCGGCCTCTCCAATGGCGCGCGCATCGTCTACAATGACCCGCGTCGCTTCGGCTCGATGCAGCTCGCGACTTTGGATGCTTCGGGAAACGCTTCGTCGTTGGGCGCGCTGGGACTGGAGCCGCTCGGCGAAGCCTTTGACGGCGCGGCGCTCGCCAAGCTTTTCGCCGGGCGCAAGACGCCGCTCAAGGCCGCGCTGCTCGATCAGACTCTCGTCGCGGGACTGGGCAATATTTACGTTTGCGAAGCGCTCCATCGCGCCAAGCTGTCGCCGCGCCGCGCCGCCGGAACAATCGCCCTGAAAGGGGGCGCTCCGAGCGTTAAAGCGCACGATCTGGCGCGCGCCATTCGCAAGGTTCTCGAAGAGGCGATCGCCGCCGGCGGTTCAACTTTGCGCGACCACCGTCAGACCGACGGCGCGCTCGGTTACTTCCAGCACTCTTTTCTTGTGTATGAGAAAGAGGGGGCCGCGTGCCCAAGGCGCGGCTGCCACGGCCAAATCAGCAGGATCGTTCAATCGGGACGTTCCACATTCTATTGTCCGACTTGTCAGCGTTAATTGGGCTCTTCGTCTTGGTTTGGCCGCAATCTTTGCGCCTTGAGGGCTTGTTTCCTCTTCTCTTGAAAATGCGATAGACCAGCCCGCCCACGAAGGATTTCAACGAAGTGCTTTATCTTTCGACGCGCGGGGAGGCGCCGAAGCTCGGCTTCTCTGATGCGCTTCTGGCGGGTCTGGCGCGGGACGGCGGTCTTTATGTTCCGGACGTCATGCCGCGCCTGGCGCCCGCCGAGATCGAGATGTTAGCCGGCGCGCCCTATGCCGAGGCGGCGGCCCAAATCCTGTCGCCTTTCGTGGACGATGCGCTCTCGAAAGACGATCTGAGCGCAATGACGCGCGAGACCTATGCGGGCTTTCGTCACGCTGCGACTGCGCCGCTTGTCCAAATCGGCGACAATCTTTTCATTCTTGAGCTCTTCCACGGACCGACCCTGGCGTTCAAGGATTTCGCCATGCAATGGCTCGGCAGGGCGATGAATCGCGCCCTGCAGGCGCGCGGCGCGCGGGCGACAATCGTCGGCGCGACCTCCGGCGACACTGGCGCTGCGGCAATCGAGGCTTTCGCCGGCCAGTCACAGACGGATATTTTCATTCTCTATCCGCATGGCCGCGTCTCCGAAGTGCAGCGCCGTCAGATGACGACCGTGGACAGGCCGAATGTCCACGCCCTGGCGATCGAAGGATCGTTCGACGATTGCCAGGCGATCGTCAAAGGTCTCTTCAACGATCTCGCCTTTCGCGACAAGCACCATTTGAGCGGCGTCAATTCGATCAATTGGGCGCGGATCGTCGCGCAGATCGTGTACTATTTCACCAGCGCCGTTGCGCTCGGCGCGCCGCATCGACGCATCTCCTTTACGACGCCGACCGGCAATTTCGGCGATATTCTCGCCGGCTGGTGCGCCAAGCGCATGGGTCTGACGATCTCGCGATTGGTGATTGCGACCAATGAGAACGACATTTTGGCGCGCGCGCTGACGAGCGGCGACTACGAGGCGCGCGGCGTTGTCGCCACGCAATCGCCCTCGATGGATATCCAGGTCTCCTCGAATTTCGAACGGTTGCTTTTCGACGCTTACAAGCGCGACGCGGCGGCCTTGCGGGGGCTGATGGCGAATTTCGCCCAATCGCGGAGCTTCGCGATCGCGCCAGGACCGTTGAAGACAATCCGTGAGGATTTCGACGCTTTCTCCACCAACGAAACGGCCTGCGCCGAGGAGATGGCGCGCGTTTATCGCGAGAGCGGCTACATGCTCGATCCCCACACAGCCGTCGGCGTTCATGCAGCGCGTCTGGCGTCGGCGCGCGATAAGACGACGCCGATGATCGCGCTCGCCACGGCCCATCCCGCAAAATTTCCGGAGGCTGTCGAGCGCGCGACCGGCGCGCGTCCTTCCTTGCCGGCCCATCTCGCCGATCTGAAGAGCCGGCGCGAAAAGATCGAGGTTCTCCCCAATGATCAGGGCGCCGTGCAACGATTCATCGGCGCCAAAGCGGGGCTGCATTCGTGAGCGTCGAAGTTACAACGCTTCCCTCGGGCCTTAGGGTCGCGACGGACTCCATGGCGCAACTGCGTACCGCCTCGCTCGGGGTCTTCGTCGGCGCAGGCTCGCGCAATGAGCGGCCGCAGGAGCATGGGCTCTCTCATCTTCTCGAACATATGGCTTTCAAGGGAACGCGCCGGCGCAGCGCGCGCGATATTGCGGAAGAGATTGAAAATGCGGGAGGCGACCTCAACGCTGAAACCAGCGTCGAGCAGACCGCCTATTTCGCCCGCGTGCTCGGCGAAGATTGCGAACTGGCGCTCGATATTCTTTCCGACATCTTGACTGAGAGCCAATTCGATCCCAGCGAATTGGAGCGCGAAAAAGGCGTCATTCTCCAAGAGATCGGCGCCGTCGACGACACGCCCGACGATCTCATCTTCGATCTCTTCACGCAGACGGCGTGGCCGGAGCAGGCTATCGGGCGACCGATTCTCGGCACGCGCGAGCGGGTGCGGGGTTTCGACCGCAACGCGATCGATCTCTATCTGCGAAATCACTATCAAGCCGGCGCGACCATCGTCGCCGCCGCTGGCGATGTCGAGCACGCGCGCATCGTCGCGCTGGCCGACAAACTTTTTGCGCCGTTAGGGCGTGGCGAGGCGCCAACAGCGACCTCGGCGCATTATCGCGGCGGCGAGAGTTTCACCAAGAAAGGTCTGGGCCAGACCCATATCGTCGTCGGCTTCCAGGGCCGCGCCGCGCATGATCCCGATCACGACGCCGCGCATGTCTTCGCCGCGGCGACTGGCGGCGGCATGTCCTCGCGTCTCTTTCAGGAAGTGCGCGAAAAACGTGGTCTCGCTTATTCGATCTATTCTTTCCATTGGGCCTATTCCGACGCTGGCTTGATGGGTTTCTATGCGGGAACTTCTCCAGGGGACGCCGGCGCCTTGATGGAGGCGGCGCTCGATTGTCTTGCCGAAGCGTCTCATTCGCTCAGCGAAGAAGAAATCCATCGCGCCAAGGCGCAGATGAAAGTCTCAATGCTGACGGCGCTTGAATCGTCAGGCGCGCGGGCGCAGCAATTAGCGCGACAAATCCTCATCTATGGCCGGCCGCTCACCAATGAGGAGATGATCAACCGAATCGAAAGGCTTAACGTTGAAGATATCCGTAACGCAGGCGCTGCGATGTTGCGCTCGGCGCCAACGGTGACGGCGATTGGTCGCGTGCGTAAAGTTTTGAGCCAAGATCGCGTCGCGCAGCGACTGCGCGGAGTCTAAAAAAGGCGATGGCGCTCTTCCGTATCAATCGCCTCGCCGATCCTGCGCCCCTGGCGCGAGGGGACGGCGTTTATTTGAGGCCGGCGCAGAGTACGGACTTTTTGGCTTGGGCGACGTTGCGCGAGAGGAGCCGCGAATTTCTCACGCCTTGGGAGCCGACCTGGCCCGCCGATGATTTGACGCGCGCCGCTTTCCGTCGGCGCTTGCGGCGCCAGGCTGACGAAATCACGCGTGATGAAGCGTATTCGTTTTTGATATTCGAAGAAGGTGCCGACGCGCTGCTCGGCGGCGTCACCATCGGCGGCATCAGGCGCGGCGTCGCTCAGGCGGCGACGCTCGGTTATTGGATCGGCGCGCCTTACGCGCGGCAAGGCCATATGACTCGCGCCGTCGGAGCGGCTGTCGCTTTCGGTTTCTCCTCCTTACGTCTTCATCGCATCGAGGCGGCCTGCATTCCGACGAATGTCGCCTCGGCGCGTGTACTCGAGCGAAACGGTTTCCAGAAAGAAGGCTTCGCCCGCGCTTATCTGAGGATCAATGGCGCCTGGCGCGATCATCTTCTCTTCGGCCTCATCGAGAGCGATTTTTCTCGGGCCGTCCAATCCAAGGAGCGCGGCTTTGTTTAGGCGCGCGCTTCAACTCATTCTACTGATCTTCTTCGTTGCGGTGACGTTCGACGTCGCCGCTGCGGTTCAATCGGTGCGGGTGCCGATCGACGCCGACGCGATCGATCTCGCCAGCGCCGTCGAACATTACAGCGCGCAGGGCGATCGCATTCAGGTCTCGACCGCGCCTGGCGCCGACGGCATCGTCAGACGCATCGAGGTCAGCGCGCTCGAAGCGGGCGCACAGGCGTCATGGATCGTCTTCGCGCTCACCAACGACACCGACGAACAGATGACGCGCCTTATCGTCGCGCCGCATTTTCGTCTGGTCGGCTCCGGCCTGATCTGGCCCGACCTCGGTTCCAGCCGCATCACGACAATCACGGCGAGCCAGGGCGCAGCGCCGGAGCGGGAAGATCGGCTCGACGCCGATGTTTTCCGCCTTACGCTCGATCCCGGCGCCACCGTCACCTATGTCGCCGAGCTCAGGACGCCGAACCTGCCTCAAATCTATCTCTGGGAGCCCGACGCCTATAAAGACAAAGTCGCCAGCCTGACGCTGTACCAGGGCATCGTGATCGGCATAGCCGGTCTTTTGGCGCTGTTTCTCACCATCGTCTTCGTTGTCCGTGGCGCGGTGATCTTTCCGGCGGCCGCCGCCTTGGCCTGGACGGTGCTGGCCTATGTCTGCATCGACTTCGGCTTTTGGCGCAAAATTTTTGGCTTCGAGGACGAGGCCGAGCGGATATGGCGCGCCGGCGTCGAGGCGACGCTCGCCGCCACTTTGATCATCTTCCTCTTCGCCTATCTCAACCTTCGCCGCTGGCATGTGCGTTATTCGCATATCGCCGCGATCTGGCTGTTCTTGATGGCGGCGGTCATTGGCCTTTCGGTCTATAACGCGCCCATCGCCGCCGGCGTCGCCCGCATCTCGATCGCCACCGCCGCAGGCATTGGTTTCATCCTCATCCTCAATATGGCCGCGCATGGATCGGATCGCGCGGTGATGCTGATCCCCGCCTGGTTCCTTCTGCTGGTCTGGGTCGTCGGCGCCGCTTTCACGGTAATGGGCGCGCTGACCAATGACCTCGTGTCGCCCGGTTTGATCGGCGGTCTGGTCCTGATCGTGATGCTGATCGGTTTCACGGTGATGCAGCACGCTTTCGCTGGCTCTGGTCTCTCGGGCGTGCGCGGACCCGATTCGGAGCGCCGCGCGCTCGCCATGACCGGTTCCGGCGATGCGATTTTCGATTGGAGCGTCGAGTCGGACCAGATCTATGTCAGCGCGGAAATCGAGCATCAACTCGGTCTACGCCGCGGCGCTTTGCAAGGCCCCGCGACCTCGTGGCTTGAAATGCTGCATCCCATGGACCGCGACCGCTACGCCGCGGTTCTCGACGGATTGCTTCAGCAGCGATGCGGACGGATCAATCACGATCTGCGCCTGCGCGCGGTGGACGGGCAATATTTTTGGTTCGTGTTGAAGGCGCGTCCGGTCGTCAATTCCGATGGCGAAGTCATGCGCGTGATTGGTTCGCTCGCCGATGTCACCGAGATGAAAACCGCCGAGGAGCGCATGCTTCACGATGCGGTTCACGACAATCTCACCGGCCTGCCGAATCGGGAATTATTCTCCGACAGGCTCGAAGGCGCGTTGGTCGCGGCCAAACGCCCGGGCGCCCCGCGTCCGGCCGTGATGGTCATCGATGTCGATCGTTTCAAGCAGATCAACGAAGCGATCGGCTTATCCTACGGGGATTCAGTTTTGCTGACCGTGGCGCGGCGTTTGGGACGTAATTTGCGCCCAGGCGATACGCTGGCTCGAATCACGGGCGACCAATTCGGCGCCATCGTCATGTCCGAGGACGAAGCAGACAATATTCTCGATTTCGTCGACTCGATGCGGAGTATCCTCGCGACACCCATAAGTTTCGGCGATCGCGAAGTCGCGCTTACCGTATCGATCGGCGTCTCGGCCTTTGACGCCGCAATCCACGCCAAAGGCGGCGACATTCTCAAAGACGCCGAAGTCGCGCTCGCCCACGCCAAGAAATCGGGCGGCGACCGGGCGGAACTCTTCGTCCCTGCGATGCGGGGACAGCGTTTCGACAGTTCTTCGCTGGAAAGCGACATGCGCCGCGCGCTGGATCGGCGCGAGATCAAGGTCTTGTTCCAACCGATCGTGCGGCTGGACGACCGTACTGTCGCCGGGTTCGAGTCCCTCTTGCGCTGGGACCATCCCCGTCTCGGCCATATCAATCCCTCGGAGTTCATACCGATCGCCGAGGAATGCGGCGTTCTCGTCAATATCGGCAATTACGCCTTGGAGCAGACCGCGCGCGAACTTGCCGCCTGGCAGCGGGCGTTGGATGTGCGCCCGCCTATTTTCGCAAGCCTGAACGTCTCGTCGCGGCAATTGTTGCGGCATGATCTCCTCGCCGATCTGAAAGCGGCGCTGACGCGTCACGATGTTCAGCGCGGCACGCTCAAGCTCGAATTGACCGAAGGCTTGGTCATGGAGAACCCGGAATACGCCGCCGTGCTGCTCCAGCGCATTCATGAAGTCGGCGCCGGCCTTGCGCTTGACGAATTCGGCGCCGGCTATTCGTCGCTTGGCCATTTACAGCGCTATCGGTTCGACACATTGAAGATCGCCGCCTCTCTGGTGCGCCAGAACGGCGTTGGCGCGCGGCCGGCGATTTTGCGTTCCGTCGTCACCATCGCGCATGATCTTGGAATGGATGTCGTGGCGGAAGGCGCCGAAACGGAATCGGACGCCGTCGAATTGTCACAACTTGGGTGTGAGTTCGCGCAAGGCTCGGCCTTCGGCAAGCCGATGACCGCGAGCGAGGCGCGCCGCTTGATGGGCGCGGTCGGCGTGCCGGCGTAAGAGAAGGGGCTGTGGAAGACGGGGAGAAGCAGCGTCGCCTGCTTGCCTCGAATCGTCCCGGCGCCTGTCTTGCTCCATGAGCCCTGAGGCCAATGATGAGATTTCCGCCGTCTTTCCTTGATGAGATTCGGGCGCGTGTGCCCGTCTCCGAAGTGGTGGGCAAGCGGGTCAAGCTGCGCAAGCAGGGCCGCGAATGGATCGGCCTTTCGCCCTTCAACGCCGAAAAATCGCCGTCCTTCACGGTCAACGACCAGAAGGGCTTCTATCACGACTTCTCTTCTGGCCGGCATGGCGACGTCTTCCGTTTTTTGATGGAGACGGAAGGCGTCAGCTTTCCGGAGGCGGCGGAGCGGCTCGCGGCCATGGCCGGCCTGCCAATGCCGACGATCAGCCGCGAAAGCGCCGAGCTGGAGAAGAAACGCGCTACGCTGCATGACGTGCTGGCCATGGCGGCGCGGTTCTTCGAAGAGACATTGCAGTCGACCCTCGGCGCCAAGGCGCGCGGCTATCTCTCCGACCGCCGTATCGACGCCAAGGCGCAGCGCGCCTTCGGTCTCGGCTATGCGCCTGGCGACCGCTTCGCTCTTCGCGATGCGCTGGCGGCTAAGGGCGCGACGGCCGAGCAGATGATCGCAACCGGCCTGCTGATCCACGGCGAGGACGTTACAGTCCCCTATGATCGTTTCCGCGACAGGGTGATGTTCCCAATCCATGATCGCGGTGGTCGGGTCATTGGCTTCGGCGGTCGCGCGATGGAAGCCGGCGCGCCGGCCAAATATCTGAACTCGCCCGAGACTGAGCTCTTTCACAAAGGTTCGGTCCTGTTCAATCACCATCGCGCGCGAAAGAGCGCCCATGACAGGGGCGAAGTCATCGCCGTCGAAGGCTATGTCGACGTTCTTCAGATGAGCGAAGCCGGCTTCCCGCAGACCGTCGCGCCGCTCGGCACCGCTTTGACGGCGGAGCAGTGCGAATTGCTCTGGCGCATGGCGCCAGAGCCAATTCTCTGTTTCGACGGCGACAATGCAGGCCGGAAGGCCGCTTTCCGCGCGATCGACGTCGCCTTGCCATTGATCGGCCCCGGCAAGAGCCTGCGCATCGCGCTGCTGCCGGACGGACAGGACCCTGACGACCTCGTGCGCTCGTCGGGCCCGGCCGCCGTCGAAGAGACGCTCAAAGGCGCGAAACCGCTCGCCGAAATGCTGTTCCTGCGCGAGACGGAGGGACAGGCCTTCGATACGCCGGAGCGGCGCGCCGGTCTTGAGCGGCGCCTGCGCGAACTTGTCGCGGCGATCGGCGACGAGCCCCTGCGCCGTTACTATCGCGAAGACATGGAAGGCCGTCTTGCCGCCTTTTTCGGCAATGGGCGACCCGAACGCTCCTCGGCGCCGTCGCGCAACTTCCGGCCAAGAAACGGCAAGCGATTTCCCGTCGATCCCGGACCGCGTCTCGGCGTCGCCTCCGAGCCGCTGCCGAATGGTCTATCGCTAACCAGCAAGGCCAAAGACGCGCCGCGGGACATCGCCATTCTCGCTATCGCTCTCAATCATCCCGATCTCCTCGCCCGTCACGCCGAAGAGATCGCGGCGGTCGATTTTTCCAATCGCAATCTGGCGACTTTGCGCGATCGCCTGCTTGATCTGGCGGCCGAGCCGACGGCCGAGGCCTTGGCGGCCGGCCTTGCCGGCTCAGGCCTTGGGGCGGAGCGCGATCGCGTATTAGCGTTGGCCGCAAGAATGCCCGATTGGCGCCGTCTCAGACCCGAGGCTGCGGAAGATCAAGTCGAGCAGGTCTTGCGGCAAACCTTGGCCTTGCATCGCAGGGCCGGAACGCTAAATAAGGAGTTGAAACTGGCCGAGAAAGCGCTCGCAGAGGATTTTAGCGAGCAGAACTTCGCCAGACTGCGCGATATTCGAGAGAACCTGGCTAATTTGGCGGGCGCCGAGGCTTTAGTCGAGGGCTTTGGCGATGGCGCGGATCGACCAGGGCAAATGATTTGATCACTGGCGGCGTTGGCTGAAACTCTGCGCTTAACCAGAGGTTAGAGTGAAGGGTGGAGTTTGGACGGATGGGCGAATCATTTCGCCCATTTTTGTCGTGCGTTTGTTGATTCCTTCCGCGGATGGAAAAGGCCCGTTTCTCACAGGCCGGAGGAATCGACATAGGGTAGAGGGTTCGCGCGTTTTATCGCGACAAGACGGAGCAGGAAGAATGGCGAAGAAAGACGAGCAAAAGGCCGAAGGCGAAGCCGCTGTCGTGGAGACCGCGGACAGCCCGTTGCTCGATCTGACTGACGCCGCCGTCAAGCGGATGATGAAGATCGCCAAGAAGCGCGGTTGGGTCACCCACGAGGAATTGAACGCGGTTCTTCCGTCGGAGCAGATTTCGTCCGATCAAATCGAAGACATGACCGCAATGCTCAACGAAATGGGCATCAACGTCGTCGACAGCGAAGATGCTGAAGAGGGCGACAAGGACAATGCCGAGGCCGAGGAAGAAGAGGCCGAGGGCGGCGAAGTCGCCGAAGCCCCGCGCTCGACGGCGCTGACCACGCGCAGCTCGGAGCCGGCCGAGCGCACCGACGATCCTGTTCGTATGTACCTTCGCGAGATGGGCTCGGTCGAGCTTCTCTCGCGCGAGGGCGAAATCGCCATCGCCAAGCGCATCGAAGCTGGCCGCGAAGCGATGATCGCTGGCCTTTGCGAGAGCCCGCTGACTTTCCAGGCGATCATCATCTGGCGCGACGAGTTGAATGAGGCGAAGATTCTGCTTCGCGACATCATCGATCTCGAAGCGACTTACGCCGGCCCTGACGGCAAGAAGGCGCCCAAGATCGACATGACCGCGCCCGGCGCGGCGGAAGCCTTTGCCGCGCAACGCGCCGCCGCCGTCGCGCCCGCGACCGCGCCGCAAACGCCGCCCGATGGTTTCGACGGCGAGGCGCCGCCGCCCGGCGAAAGCTTCGACGACGATGAGGACATGGAGAATTCCGTCTCGCTCTCGGCGATGGAGGCCGAGCTCAAGCCGAAGGTCCTGGAGACGTTCGACCGTATCGCCGACGCTTATAAAAAGCTGCGACGGCTGCAGGACCAGAATGTCCAGAACAAGCTGAAGAACGAGGCGCTGTCGCCCGCCCAGGAGCGAAAATACAAGGCGCTGAAGAAGGACATCGTCGCCGACGTCAAGTCGCTGTCCTTGAACCAGAACCGCATCGACGCGCTGGTCGAGCAGCTTTACGACATCAACCGGCGCCTTATCGGCTTTGACATGAAGCTGATGCGGCTTGCCGAGAGCCATCGCATTTCGCGCGAAGACTTCATCAAGAACTACCAGAATTCGGAGCTTGATCCGAAGTGGCTGCTGCGCGTCTCCAAGCTCGGCGGACGCGGCTGGAAGGATTTCATCGCCAAGGACAAGAACCAGATCAAGGATCTGCGCGGCGAGATCCATGGCCTCGCGACCGAGACCGGCCTCGAAATCCAGGAGTTCCGCAAGCTCGTCCAGATGGTGCAGAAGGGCGAGCGTGAGGCGCGCCAGGCCAAGAAGGAAATGGTCGAGGCGAATCTGCGTTTGGTGATCTCGATCGCCAAGAAATACACCAATCGCGGCCTGCAGTTCCTCGATCTCATCCAGGAAGGCAATATCGGCCTGATGAAGGCGGTCGATAAGTTCGAATACCGACGCGGCTATAAATTCTCGACCTACGCCACCTGGTGGATACGCCAGGCGATTACGCGCTCGATCGCCGATCAAGCGCGGACGATTCGCATCCCGGTGCATATGATCGAGACGATCAACAAGATCGTACGCACCTCGCGCCAGATGCTGCATGAGATCGGCCGCGAGCCGACGCCGGAAGAGCTCGCCGAAAAGCTC
>JASLHV010000516.1 GCA_030153205.1 Roseiarcus sp.
GCCCGCTGTCGCGCATTCATACGCTGATTACTGACGCCGCCGCGCCCGCCGGCGCGCTCGAAATGTTGCGCGAGGCCGGCGTACAAGTCATCGTCGTCGCCAAGGGCGTCGATGCGATAGCCGCGGCCTGATCGCGATGACAGCAGCCAGCGCCCCGCAACAAACCGGTCCCGTGGGATCGACGACTCCGCTGCTCTCAGTACGAAATATCGAGAAATCCTTCCCCGGCGTCAGAGCGCTGTCAGGCGTCTCCTTTGATGTCGCGGCCGGTGAAGTGCACGCCTTGCTCGGCGAGAACGGCGCCGGGAAGTCCACCTTGATCAAGATCGTGTCGGGCGTCTTCCCGCCGGACCGCGGCGAAGTCATCGTCGACGGCAAACCGGTCAATCTGGAGCGACCTGACGATGCCCGAAAAGCTGGCATCGCCACGATCTATCAAGAGCTTCTGCTGTTTCCTGAACTGACGGTTGCGGAAAATGTCTTCATGGGCCATGCGCCGCGCGCGGCGCTAGGCCGTCTCGATTGGCGCGCGATGCGTGAAAAGACTCAGGGGCTGCTGGACTCCTTGGAGATTCACGATCTCAAAGCCGATCAGGTCGTCGGCGCGCTCAGCGTCGGCAATCGTCAACGCGTCGAAATCTTGCGCGCTTTGTCGCAGGACGCGCGCATTCTTATCATGGACGAACCGACGGCCGCCCTCACCGAATATGATGTCACCAGGCTTTTCGACATCGTTCGCCGGCTCAAGGCGCGCGGCGTCGCCATTATCTTTATCAGCCATCGCATGGACGAGATTTTCGCCATCGCCGACCGGGTCACGGTGCTGCGCGACAGCGCTTATGTCGCGACGAAAAACATCGCCGATACGGATACGACCGAGCTCGTCCAATTGATGGTCGGCCGCAAAATCGAAAGCCTTTTCCCGAAGATACAAGTCCCGATCGGCGACCCGGTCCTGGAAGTGCGCGATCTCGAGCGCCGTCCAATGACGAAAAAAGTCAGCTTGAGCGTACGGGCCGGAGAGATCGTCGGTCTCGCAGGCCTTGTCGGCTCGGGCCGCAGCGAACTCGCCCAGACGATATTCGGCGTGACGCCGGCGGACGGCGGCGAAATTTCTATCGCCGGCAAGAAGGTCGCGATCCATTCGCCGGCGCAGGCGCGCACGCTCGGCATCGCCTATGTGCCTGAGGATCGCGGGACCCAGGGCCTGGTTCGCGCGATGACGGTTCGCGAGAATTTCAGTCTCGCCGCCCTCGCCAAAGTCGCTTCCGGCGGCTTCATCGATCGCGCCGCGGAACGTAAGCTCGCACAGGAAGGCGTTGCGCGCTTTTCCGTCAAGGCAAGTTCGCTCGAACAGGTCGTCGGCAAACTTTCAGGCGGCAATCAACAGAAGATCGTACTCGGCAAATGGCTCGCCAATCGGCCCAAGCTCTTGATTCTCGACGAGCCGACGCGCGGCATCGACGTCGGCGCCAAGGCCGAAATTCATCGTTTGATGGGCGAACTCGCCGGCCAAGGCTTGGCGATTTTGATGATCTCCAGCGAGTTGCCGGAAGTGCTTGGTATGAGCGACCGGGTGCTTGTCATGCGAGAGGGACGCTTGGTGGCGGAATTTCCACGCGCTGAGGCGACGCAGGAGGTCGTCGGCGCGGCAATGATGGGCAGTTCCGGCGAAGCGGCGGAGAAAGCGGCATGACGGCGGCGACGTTTCCCCGCGCCGCGGCCGAGCCGCGCAAGTGGCTTGGCGCTCTCGCCTCACAGGAAGCTTTGCTCGCGATCGCCATTATCGGTCTCGCCATTGTCGTCGGCCTCGACAACGACCGCTTTCTTGCGACGCGCAATCTATCAGACATGTTGTTGGGCAACGCTTATATTGCCGTGGCCGCCGTCGGCATGTCGATGGTGATCGTGTCCGGCAATATCGATATTTCCGTCGGCGCGCTGATCGGCGTGCTGGCGACGCTTAGCGGCACTTTAGCGGTGGATGGCGCGCCAATCATTGTCACTTGGCTCGCGCCGCTTGTCGTCGGCGTCGCCGTCATGGCCGCGCAAGGCGCCGTCGTCGCCTATCTTCGCATTCCAGCAATCGTTGTCACGCTGGGCATGCTTTCCATTCTCAAGGGCGGATTGATCAGCGTTACTGGCGGGAAATGGATCACCGATCTGCCGGATGGCTTCCACCTCGCCGACATTGAAATTTTCGACATCGTTCCGATGCCGGTTTTTCTGATGATCGTCGCGACGATCCTCGCCGCCTGGTGGATGCGCTATTCGGCGCTCGGCCGGTCGATCTACGCCGTCGGCGGCAATGCCGAGGCGGCACGACTTTGCGGCATCTCGCAGCCGCGCACGGTTGTGATGGTCTTCGCTTTGCACGGGTTTTTCGCCGGGATCGCATCGCTGCTCTATGCGACCCAGTTGCGCGTCATTCAATCGACGGTGCCGCCCAATCTCGAATTGACGATCATCACCGCCTCCGTTGTCGGCGGGGTGAGCATTCTGGGCGGCGTCGGAACGGTGATCGGATCGACGCTTGCGGCCGTTTTGATCGCCGAAATCGCCAGCGCGCTCGTGTTCATCAATGTCTCGCCTTACTGGATCAGAGCCGTGCAGGGCGTACTTATTCTCGTAACGGTGGTTGCGGACATCCTGCGGCGCAGGCGCATGGCGAGGGCATGATGCGATGAGCGAAATCCCTCTGCCCAGCGCTGCTCGGCGCGTTGCGCCTCAGTGGCTTCTGCGCCACGAGACGATGCTCGCTGTAATCCTCATCATAGCGCTCGTCATTTTGGGCTCGCTGAACAACCGTTTTCTCACCGTCGACAACCTCCTCAATCAGGGACGGCTGACGACGGAAGTCGGTCTGATCGCCTTGCCGATGACGTTCATCATCATCACCGGCGGCATCGATCTTTCGGTTGGCTCGACCGTTGGCCTGTGCGCGATTCTGCTTGGATATTCCTGGAAGACCTTCGGCTTTCCGCTGCCTCTGGCCATCGCCTTCGCTCTTTTCATCGGCGCGCTCGCCGGCTTCCTTAATGGCCTGGTGATCACCAGGGTCAAAGTGCCGCCGCTGATCATGACGATTGCGACGCTCGCGCTCTATCGAGGGCTCGCGGAAGGGATCAGCCAGGCGCACTCGGTGCGCGGCTATCCCGAATGGTTCTATTTCCTCGGCCAGGAAAATCTCTTCGGCGTCCCGGCGCAGCTATGGCTGCTTGTGATCGCCATCGTCATCGCCGGCGTTGCGCTCGACCGAACTACTTTCGGCCGTACGCTTTACGCGATCGGCAATAATGAGACGGCGGCGCGCTTCTCCGGACTGCCGGTCGATCGGGTCAAGCTGATCATTTATACTTTGTCTGGTCTCATGGCGGGATTATCGGCCTGCGTGCTCGTTTCCCGCGTCACCACGACGCGCTCGGACATGGGCATCGGCTACGAGCTCGATGTCATCGCCGCGGTCGTTCTCGGCGGCACGAGTATTTTCGGCGGCCTCGGCACAATCTGGGGCACGGTCGTCGGCCTTGTAATGATCCAGTTGCTTAAGGACGGACTTGCGCTGACGGGCGTCAAAGGCGATGCGACGATCGTCGTCATCGGCGCCGTGCTCATCTTGTCTACGCTTGTCGCGAGTTCGCTTCAGCGGCGTCGCGAGGGCGGCCGTTGATTTAGAGTTTTTCAAAGCCGAAAATCGGCTGCAACACAGGAGGAGACGCATGAAATTCAGATTGGTGACGGCGCTGCTCAGCGCCACGCTTTTGGCGGGAACCGCCTATGCCGCCGATAAGAGATGGGACGGCGCGGACGATCTTCCCGTCAATCCGCTTGCCTGCTCGGCCGGCGAAGCCAATCCCGCTCCGGCCGCCAAGCCCTATGACGGCGGTCAGGCGACGAATGCGCCCGACAAGTCTGGCAAGCCGATCACGCTCGTCGACGTGCCCAAGCTCATCGGCATCGGCTACTTCAATGCGACGTCGAAAGGCATGCAGGACGCCGCCAAGGAACTCGGCAATGTGTCGGTAAAGACCGACGGACCGACCGAGGCCAAAATCGACGAGCAGATCAAGTTCATCGACAATTATATCACCAGCGGCGTCGACGGCGTACTCTTCGCCGCGAATGATCCGGTGGCGATCGCGCCGGTGTTGAAGAAGGCTTTGTCGAAGGGCATCCATGTCGTCGGTTATGACGCGAACTCGTCGCCCGACGCGCGCGAATGGTTCGTCAATCAGGCCGAGTTCAACGGCATCGGCAAGTCGATGGTCGACTCGCTCGCCAAGGAAGTCGGCGAAGACAAGGGTTTCGCGATCGTCACATCGACCTTCACGACGCCGAACCAGGCGCGCTGGATTGCCGAAATGTGGGCCTACGCGCAGAAGTGCCATCCTAAGCTCAAGTGGCTCGAGACGGTCGAGGCACAGGAGGACAACAATTTGTCCTTCAATCAAGCGACGACGCTGATCAATAAATACGGCGACAAACTGTCCGGCCTTTTCGGCATGACCTCGGTTGCGACGCCGGCGTCGGCCGAAGCCGTGACCAAAGCCAAGCTGTGCGGCAAGGTGGCGGTTGTCGGTTTGGCCACGCCGAACGCGATGAAGCCCTATGTCAACGCCGATTGCGTCAAATCGGTCGTACTCTGGAACCCTGTCGATCTCGGCTATGCGGCGACCTATGTCATGCGCGCGGTCGTCGACGGCAAGTTGAAGGCCGGCGCGACGTCGGTCGAAGCCGGCAAACTCGGCAAGCTGAATGTCGTCAACGGCAGCGAAATCCTGCTCGGCGCGCCATTCATCTTCACCAAGCAGAACGTGAAGGATTTCGATTTCTAAAACGGCGAATGATCGCCCTGGCCGCGCTTAATGCGGCCAGGGTTATTTTCGTTTTGTCATTCCCGCGCAGGTGGAAATCCAGGAACCCTCGTACTCGATTCCCGCGTTCGCGGGAATGACATACCAGTACACATATGGGGCAGGCCGTGTCGCAGCGCTACGCCTTCAAAATGTTTCTCAACCCGGGCAACACCGACGAATATCGCCGGCGGCATGACGCAATCTGGCCGGAACTCGCGGCGCTGCTCCGTCAAACCGGGATCGCCAATTATTCAATCCACCTCGATCCCGAGACGAATGTCCTGTTTGCCTATCTCGAGCGAAGCGATAATCACATGATGGACGAATTGGAGACTCATCCCGTCATGCGCCGTTGGTGGGATTATATGAAGGACATCATGCGCGCGAATCCCGACGGCTCGCCTATGGCGACGCCGCTCGTCGAAATGTTCTATATGGCTTGAGCGTCGTTCATGAGCGAGACGATCGCCGTCCTCGACGTCGGCAAGACCAATGTAAAAGTCGCGCTCTTTAACGAGGGCAAACTTCTGTGGGAGAAGTCGTCGCCCAGCAAAGTCTTGGCCGGCCCGCCCTATCCGCACGAGGACGTCGAGACCGCCTGGTCCTTCGCGCTCGCCGCGCTACGTGAGGCCGGCGCTGCGCATAAAATTACGGCCATTGTCCCAACGGCGCATGGCGCAGCGGGGGCGCTCATTAGCGATGACGGCCTCGCCGCGCCGGTGATGGATTACGAATTCGCCGGCCCTGAAGAGATCGAACCCGAATACGCGGAATTTCGCCCACCTTTTTCCGAAAGCCTATCGCCGAAAGTGACGGCCGGACTCAATCTCGGCCGGCAAGTCGCTTATCAAAAATGGCGCTGCCCGGAGCTCTTCGCCAAAGCGAAGCATTTCGTACCTCTCCCGCAATATTGGGCGTGGCGTCTGTGCGGCGTCGCCGCTTCGGAAGTCACCTCCTACGGCAGCCATACGGATCTTTGGGCGCCACGCGAAGGCCATGTCTCCAGCCTGGTCGGCGCTCTCGGCCTCACGCATCTCGTCCCGCCGCTACGCCACGCCTATGACCGACTCGGCCCGATCAGGCCCGAAGTCGCGGCCGCGACAGGTCTGCCTTCGGAGACAGGCGTCTATTGCGGCATCCACGATTCCAACGCCTCTCTCCTGGCCTATCTTGTCTCGCGCGAAGCTCCCTTCACGGTCTTGTCAACCGGCACTTGGGTGATCTTGATGAGCGTCGGGCTTTCGCTCGACAAGCTCGACCCGCGCGACGACACGCTCGCGAACGTCGACGCTCTCGGACGACCAATCGCGACGGGACGTTTCATGGGCGGCCGCGAATACAGTGTTTTGGCCGGCGGCGGCGGAAGCCCTACCCTCGCGGCTTTGGAGCAGATCATTTCATCCAGCGCGCTGGCCCTCCCCTGTTTCTCCGGGCAGGGCGGACCCTTCGCGACCGTGAAAGGTGAAATTCTCGGAGAAGTTTCGGCTGAAAATCGCAGCGGTCTCGCGACGCTTTATTGCGTGCTGATGAGCGACCTAATGCTGACGAGAATGGGCGCCGACGTCGGCGACCTCATCGTGGACGGGAGTTTTGCAGGAAATATGGCGTTCTGCCAAACGCTTGGCGCGCT
>JASLHV010000524.1 GCA_030153205.1 Roseiarcus sp.
TTTTGCCATGTGGAGTACGCAGACAGCGTCCATGTGGTTTGGATCAACATCGCCGCCGACATGACCTACATTCCGGTTATTGCGGATCTCGTACAGAGCGATCAGCATCCTTGGCAACTGAACGCGGACAGATCGGCCCCAAGACGCCGGTTCCTTCTCCATCTTCAAACATGCGTCGTAGAAGTTCGCTGGCTTGTGTTATTTCGCCGGGAAACTACCGTCAACGTGACCACGCAAAATACAATATGCGACCTCACAGAGCTTGCCGCCGTTGAGTTCGGCAGGCTCCCATCTTCGTTCGCGAAAATTCCGCTCGATTTCGCGAAATTTCTCAAATAGTTCGTCTTCAAGGACCTGTGGAACTGGGCCGAGAACGTGACTCACTTCGCCTTAGCCTTCGCTGGCAGATCGTGTTCGACCAGGTTCTCGCCTAGGGAAGTCAGCTTAATATCCTCACTGTCGGCGGTATCAAGCCAGCCCGCCGACCCTGCTTGTTGCAGAGTGTTCCTAAGGTCGCTTGGAACCGGCCAACTGAGATGCTTGAAAAATGTGAAAACGGCTTGGGCCGTTACCTTCTGCATTTCAATGATGTCGCGCAGATAATGCACGGCGACAACGCACTTGTGCACAACGTTGCTTGGCGATTTTTCGGTCGCAAACTGTACTGCTGACGCCTTGCCTTGTGGGCTCAAATTCAGAGTCTTATCCATCGAGATGATTGTCTTGGCCTTCTTCTGCGGCTTGGCCTTCGCCGCAATCGTCGGCGCGGGCGGTTGAGCGGGCGAGTTCGGCTGTGCGGGTTGATGCGCGGCGGAGCTAATTTGCGCTGGAGCACCATATTTCAGCTGTGCCCAGGTCAGGACGCGTGTGCGTTCATCTGGGCCCAGCGCGCCCAGCGCGTTATCGACTGCCTCGATTGCTTTCACTTCGCTCATAAATTTCCCTCAAGAATTGCTTGGGCCTTGAGGTAAGAGCCACCTCGAAGAAGTTCAAGGCCGCATCAAAGAATTCTGTGAAGCTTTAACACAGGTTGGAATCAACCCGTGGCTTAATAGACCACCAAGCCGAGCATCACTCGAAGGGCCGAGGCGAAACGAGAGCTAACGAAATCATCTGGCCCAAACGGGCAGCGCGTCTCTTGTGTATGATCCTTCTTACTATCGTCGGGCTGACATCGCCGCTCCGCCCCGCTATAAGCCCCTCCCGAAAGCGAGGCTAGGGCGTTTTGCCGGCCGCTTCAACCCTTGAGGACCCATGACCGGCTCGGTCGTTTCGAGCGCCGGGCTCGACGCCCGCCGCCGCCGCATCCTTTTCCGGGCCTGGCGGCGCGGCATGCGCGAGATGGACCTGGTCATGGGCCATTTCGCCGACCAGGAAATCGCTGGCATGAGCGAGGCAGACCTTGCCGAATTCGAAAGCCTGCTCGATGCGCCCGACCCGGAAGTCCTCGCCTGGATCATAGGCGAGGCGCCCATTCCGCCCGAGCGCGACACGCCGCTCTTCGCCCGCCTTCGCGCCGCGCCCAGCGCGGCCTTGCTGAAACCGACCTGAAATCCGTGAACAAGCCCGCTCAGCTCAAAGGTCCCGCTCAGATCGCCGCCCGCCGCCTCGCGGCGGGTAGCGCCGTCACGCTCGCCTCCGCGCCGGAGGGCTACGACGCCTTCCTTGTCGCCGAACTCGCGCAGGCCTTCGCCGAAGCCGGCGAGAGCAGGGCGGCGGCGCTCGCCTTCGTCGCCCGCGACGGCCAGCGCGCGCAGAGTTTCATCGATGCTCTGGCCTTCGCCGCGCCCGAAATCGAGGCGCTCTATCTGCCGGCCTGGGATTGCCAGCCTTACGATCGCGTCTCGCCCAACGCCGCGATCAGCGCGCAGCGGATGACGGCTTTCGCCCGTCTCGCCCGCACGCGCGGCGCCATCGCGCGGCCGCGCGTGCTGGTGACGACAATCAATGCGCTGACCCAGCGCGTGCCGCCGCTCGCCTTCATCGCCGCCGCCTCTTTCTCGGCCGCGCCCGGCAACAGCGTCGACATGGCCGCTTTGGCTTTATGGCTGGAGAGCAACGGCTTTTCCCGCGCCAGCAGCGTCCATGACGTCGGCGATTACGCCATGCGCGGCGGCATTTTGGATCTCTTTGCGCCCGGCGCGCCGGCGCCGGTGCGGCTCGATTTCTTCGGCGACACGCTGGAATCGATCCGCCCCTTCGATCCCGAGACGCAGCGCTCGACCGGGCAATTGCGCGCGCTCGATCTCGTCGCGATGAGCGAAGCGCAATTGACGACGGATTCCATCCGCCGCTTCCGCCAATCCTATATCGCCGCCTTCGGCGGCCAGACCCATGGCGATACGCTTTACGAGGCGGTGAGCGAAGGCCGCCGCCATCCCGGCCTCGAACATTGGCTGCCGCTGTTCTTTGAGAAAATGGACAGCGTTTTCTCCTATTGCGCCGGCGCGGCGATCATTCTCGACGCACACGCCGAGGAGGTCGCCGAGTCGCGCTTCAAGCAAATCGCCGATTATTACGAGTCCCGCCGTACCGCCTACGAGGAAGACCTGGCCAAGGCGAACTACCGTCCGCTAAAGCCCGATCGCCTGTACCTTTCGCCGGACGAATGGCGAAGCGTTCTCGACAAGGCGCCGCTCGCGCGCCTCACGCCTTTCGCCATGCCGCCCGCCGAGGCGGTCGTCGATTGCGAGGCCAAAACGGGGCGCAATTTCGCGCCGGAGCGCGCGCTGGAAGACGTCAATGTCTTCGACGCGGCAATCACCCATATCCGCGCGCTACGCGAGGAGGGTAGAAACGTCGTCGTCGCCGGCTGGACCGACGGTTCGCGCGAGCGTCTCGCCCATGTCCTTGCCGAACATGGGCTGAAATCCCAGGAACTCGTCTCGTCCTTCGCCCAGGCGAAATCCGCGCGCGCGGGCGCCTTGCCGCTCGCCGTCATCGCGCTGGAGCAAGGCTTCGAAACGAGCAACCTCGCCATCATCGGCGAGCAGGACATTCTCGGCGATCGTCTGGTGCGTCCGCGTAAAGCCAAACGCCGCGCGCAGGACATGCTCGCCGAAGTCGCGTCCCTGGCGGCCGGCGATCTCGTCGTCCATATCGACCACGGTATCGGCCGCTTCGTCGGCTTGCAGACAATCGAAGCTGCGGGCGCACCGCATGATTGTCTCGAGTTACACTATGCCGGCGGCGATCGGCTGTTCCTGCCGGTCGAAAATCTCGAGCTTCTCTCCCGCTATGGTTCGGAAGGCTCCGACGTCGTCCTCGACAAACTCGGCGCCTCCGGTTGGCAGACGCGCAAGGCGCGGCTCAAGAAGCGCGTGCGCGAAATGGCCGGCGAACTCATCCGCATCGCCGCCCAACGCCAGATGCGCCAAGCGCCGCGCTTGCCGCCGCCGGAAGGTCTCTTTGACGAATTCTGCGCGCGCTTCCCTTATGACGAGACCCAGGATCAGGCCAACGCGATCGAGGCGACGCTCGACGATCTCAACGCCGGCCGGCCGATGGATCGCCTCATCTGCGGCGACGTCGGCTTCGGCAAGACCGAGGTCGCGTTGCGCGCCGCTTTCGCCGCCGCGCTCAATGGCAAGCAGACCGCGATCGTCGTGCCGACGACGTTGCTCGCCCGTCAGCACACCAAGAATTTCGTCACCCGCTTCGCCGGCTTGCCGGTCAAGATCGGCCAGCTCTCGCGCATGGTCGGCGCCGCCGAGCAGCGCGACGTGAAGAAAGGGCTCGCCGAAGGCTCCGTCGACATCGCCATCGGCACGCATGCCGTGCTCGGCAAGACGGTCAAGTTCAAGGATCTCGGCCTTGTCGTCATCGACGAAGAGCAGCATTTCGGCGTCTCTCATAAAGAGCGGCTCAAGGAGCTGCGCGCCGAAGTCCATGTGCTGACCCTGTCGGCGACGCCGATCCCGCGCACCTTGCAACTCGCCATGAGCGGCGTGCGCGAACTGTCGATCATCGCGACGCCGCCGGTCGACCGGCTCGCGGTACGCACCTTCGTCTCGCCTTTCGACGCGCTGATCATCCGCGAGGCGCTGCTGCGCGAGCGCTATCGCGGCGGCCAGAGTTTCTATGTTTGCCCGCGCATCGAAGATCTCGACGAGGCGGCGAGCTTCCTGCGCCAGAACATTCCCGAGGCGAAATTCGTTGTCGCCCATGGCCAGATGGCTTCGAGCGAACTCGAGGACAAGATCGGCGCCTTCTACGACGGAAAGTACGACATTCTCCTCTCGACCTCGATCGTCGAATCCGGCCTCGACATCCCGACCGCCAATACGCTGATCGTCCATCGCGCCGATATGTTCGGCCTGGCGCAGCTTTATCAATTGCGCGGCCGCGTCGGCCGCGCCAAGACCCGCGCCTACGCAATTTTCACCGTGCCAGCAAACAAGCCGGTGACGCCGCAGGCGGAGAAGCGGCTCAAGGTTCTGCAATCGCTCGACACGCTCGGCGCCGGCTTCCAACTGGCGAGCCACGATCTCGACTTGCGCGGCGCCGGCAATCTGCTCGGCGAGGAGCAATCCGGCCATATCAAAGAGGTCGGCTACGAACTCTATCAACAGATGGTGCAAGAGGCGGTCGAGCGCCTGAAAGCCGGTGTCGAGGAGCCGGCGCAAGACCTCTGGTCGCCGAGCATTTCGCTTGGGAGCCCGGTCACCATCCCGGAAGAGTACATTCCGGACTTGCCGACAAGGCTCAACCTCTATCGCCGCCTCTCGGCTTTGGAGAGCGACGAGGACATCGCCGCCATGGGCGCCGAAATCGTCGACCGCTTCGGCCCGACCCCGCCGGAAGTCGGCCTGCTCATGCAACTCGTGTCGATCAAGGCGCTCTGCCGACGCGCCAACGTCGAAAAGATCGAAGCAGGCCCGAAAGGCGCGACCCTCGCCTTCCGCGACAATTCCTTCGCCAACCCAATGGCTTTGGTGCGCTACGTCGAAGCGCAGGGGACTTTCGCCAAAGTACGCCCCGACATGCGCGTTGTGTTCATTCGCGACTTCGAGACGCTGGAGGCGAGACTGGCGGGCGTACTCGAAATCATGCGCGAGCTCGCGAGGATTGCGAAGAAGAAGGGGTAGAGTCCCAAACCGGTCGATTTATTGTCACTACAAATATTGACAGAATTATTTATTGTCACTACAAAAATGCAGAACATATGGGATGAAAACAAACGCCTTTCCAATATCGCCAATCACGGGGTCGATTTTCGCGACCTTGCCGGTTTGGAGTGGCGGCGCGCGTTGATCTTTGAGGACCAGCGACGCGATTACGGCGAAACCCGATTGATTGCGATGGCGCCGCTGCGAGCGCGCGTCCATGTGGTCGTATTCGTCGAAAGGAACGCCGCTCGTCGCATCATTTCGGCACGTAAAGCCAATAGCCGCGAGGTAGCCTTCTATGAAAAACAAACTCGTTCGACCGAAGGTTGAGGAGGATAGGCGCATCGCGAGAGCGATCGCTTTGGATCCGGATGCGGCGCCGGATTTGTCAAAACCGGTCGTCGGCGTTGTTCGCCGGCCGGGCCGACCGCCGAAAGCCAACGCGAAAGTATCGGTCACATTGCGCCTCGATCAGGACGTGCTCGAACGATTTCGGGCGACAGGACAGGGCTGGCAGACGCGTATCAACGCCGCGTTGAGAAGAAGCAAGGTGGGATAAGTCGACGCTCGTCCTCTTACCCGCTCGCCCGCGCCCCGGTCTCCAACCGTCCGAACGCGTCCTCCACGAGGCTCATATGATGGAACATCGCCGCATGCGCGGCGGGCGCGTCGCAGGCGGCGATCGCTTTGACCACCGCGCTATGCTCAGCGTGCGAGCGTGAGGTTCGTCCTTCGGCGCGAAATTGCGCGCGGCGGAAGGGAGCCAGGCGGCGGCGTACGTTCGTCGCGAAATCCGACAAAATCTCATTATGTGCGCCCAGGTAGATCTGGGTATGAAACGTAATATTCGCCGCCGCGTAACCGTCGCTGTCGTCCTTGAGTACAAGGCTCGCCATCGCTTCATGCAGGCTCTGCAGGCGCCGGCGTTCGATCGGCGTCATGCTCATTGCGGCGAGTCTGGCGCAGGTCGCCTCGATCTCCGCCATGGCCGCGAACATCATCTCCAATTGCGCAGCCGTCACAGTGGCGACTGTCGCGCCGCGCCGCGGCCTGACCTCGATCAAGCCGGTCGGCGCGAGCCGCCGAAGCGCCTCGCGGACCGGCGTGCGGGAGACGCCGTAGCGCTCGGCCAAAGTCGCTTCGTCGAGACGCAAGCCAGGCGGCAATTCCCCGGAAAGCACGGACTCGGCGATCGCGTCGGCGAGACGATCCGCCTGGGTTGAGCCTTCGAGTTCCGCCTGCTTCAAGCGCGTTCCACCAGTATCGAGCACGACCTTTGTGCAGCCTTAGCACACAAAATCAGCATACTAAACTATAATATGTGCATGCAAAAAGTAAAATTCGCACACATAATAATATTCATCGTATGCACGAGCGTAGAGGTTCCGCATGCCTCCCGCTGTTCACGCCGTCGATGAGATTCTGCCGCCGCCGAAGCTTTTCGCTCTCGGTCTGCAGCATGTTCTCGTCATGTATGCCAACGCAGTGGCGGTCCCGCTAATCCTCGGCGGTGCGCTCCATCTGCCGAAAGATCAGATCGCCCTTCTGATCAACGCCGACTTGTTCGCCTGTGGCGTCGCGACGCTCGTTCAGACAATCGGCTTTGGTCCCTTCGGCATCAGGTTGCCCATCATCATGGGCGTCACCGCCGTCTCGATCTCGCCAATGCTCGCCATGGCCGCCATGCCGGGGGTCGGGCTCAACGGAATCTACGGCGCGGTCCTGATCGGCGGCCTCTTCGGCCTATGCGCCGCGCCTTTCGTCAAATACGTGCTGCGGTTCTTTCCCGCTGTGGTGACCGGCACGATCATCACAATGATTGGCGTCGTCCTGATGCGCGTCGGCGTCGCTTGGGCCGGCGGCGGCGCGGGAGCGGCTGATTTCGGATCGGCGGGCTATTTAGCGATCGCCGGCTTCGTCCTCGCGGTCATCCTCCTCGTCATAAAATTCGGAACCGGCTTCATCCAGAACATGGCGGTGCTGATCGGCATCGCGGCCGGATATCTGGTCACGATCGCGCTGGGATGGCCGGATTTCTCCGGCATTCAAAACGAGCCGCTTCTGCGGATCGTACTCCCGTTGCAATTCGGCGTCCCGCAATTCTATCTCATTCCCTGCCTGACCATGTGCCTTGTGATGACCATCGTCTTCATCGAAGCGACGGGCATGTTCCTGGCGCTCGGCGCGATGACGGGGCGAAAAGTCGAAGCGCAGGACGTCGTTCGCGGCCTGCGCGCTGACGCCGTCGGCACGATCATCGGCGCGATCTTCAATACGTTTCCTTACGTCTCCTATTCGCAAAACATCGGCCTCGTCGGCGTCACCGGCGTTTACAGCCGTTGGGTTTGCGTGGCGGGCGGTTTCATCATGCTGGCGCTCGGCCTCGTGCCGAAGCTCGCCTTCATCGTCGCTTCGGTGCCGCCCTGCGTGCTCGGCGGCGCAGGCTTCATCATGTTCGGCATGGTGGCGGCGACGGGAATCAAGATCCTTTCGACGGTCGATTTCGCCCGTCAACGCAACAGCGTGCTCGTCGTCGCGATCTCGATCGGCTTCGGTCTCATCCCAATCGTCTCGCCGAATTTTTTCCGCGTTTTTCCTGATGCGCTGAAGCCGATCTTTGGCGACGGCATCATTCTCACATCGATCGCGGCGGTTACACTCAACGCCTTCTTCAATCGGACGAACCGCCAAGAGGCGGAAGCGGATGCATTCCTTGCGGCGCAGGCCGCTGAACATCTTTGATGTGCGGACCAAGGAGGGCAGCCATGTCAAGCATGAGTACAACCGCAAAGCCGACAGAGCGTTATTGGGTTCCCGGCGATTGGAATGCTTTCTTCGGCTTTGGAACCAACATCCTCGTCAATGTCCTCGTCCTGACAGGTCTCCTGCGTTACGTGCTGAAAATGCCGGATGATCTCGTCTTCGGCCGGATTCTCCCAGCGACCGGTCTGATGTTATTTTTGAGTACGGTTTACTACGCCTATCTCGGCTATCGTCTTGCCAAGAAAACCGGCCGCAACGACGTTTGCGCTTTGCCCTCGGGCATCAGCGTGCCGCATATGTTCGTCGTCACCTTCGTGGTCATGTTGCCGATCCTCGGCAAAACCAATGATCCGGTGCAAGCGTGGGAGGCGGGCCTCACCTGGGTCTTCGTACAAAGTTTCGTACTCATGGTCGGTGGCTTCGTCGCGCCGGTCATCCGTAAGATCACCCCGCGCGCTGCGCTGCTCGGCTCGCTCGCCGGCATCTCCATCACGTTCATTTCGATGCGGCCAGGGCTTTTGATGTTCGAGACGCCGCTGATCGGCCTCGTCTGTTTCGCAGTGATCCTCGCCAATTGGTTCGGCGGCGTGCGCTACTATCAGGGCGTTCCCGGCGGTCTCGTCGCCATCGCGGCCGGCACGCTCATCGCCTGGGGTTCAAATCTTTTCGGCCTCGGCTACGGCGGCCTGAGCTTCGGCGCCGTCGGCGACGCGGTTTCGCATTTCGGCTTCTCGATTCCGCTGCCGGCCGTCGGCCATGTCTTCTCGGGTTTCAAATTCCTCGGTATTATCCTGATCACGGCGATCCCCTTCGGCATCTATGATCTCGTCGAAGCAATGGACAACGTCGAAAGCGCGGCGGCGGCCGGCGATTCCTTCCCGACGACGCAAGTGCTGACCGCGGACGGCGTCATCAGCCTGATCGGCTGCCTCCTCGGCAATCCTTTCATCAACGCGGTCTACATCGGCCATCCCGGCTGGAAAGCGATGGGCGGGCGCATCGGCTATTCCGCCGCGACCGGAGTCATGGTGCTTCTTTTGACTTGGCTTGGCATAGCCGCGCTGATCAGCAGTCTCATTCCAGTCGTGGCGATCCTGCCGATTCTTCTCTACATCGGCATGCTGATCGGTTCCCAGGCTTTCCAAGAGACGCCGCGCAGTCATGCCCCGGCGATCATCCTGGCGATGATGCCGCAGATCGCGGCTTGGGGAAAAACGATGATCGACGGCGCGCTTGGCGCCGCCGGGACCAACGCGGCCGCCGTCGGCCTCGACAAGCTCGGCAACGCCGGCGTGCTCTATCATGGCCTTGCGACGCTCGGCGGCGGCGCGACGCTCGCCGGCATCATCCTCGGCGCCGTCACCGTCTTCATTATCGAACGGCAGCTTGAAAAGGCTGGATGGTTCGCGCTCGCCGGCGCTGCGCTGACCTTCTTCGGTTTCATTCACAGCGAAGAGATCGGCATAGGGCAATCGCCGGTCGTCGCGCTGGGTTACCTCGGCGTCGCGGCGATGCTGTTCGCTTTCGGCAAATTCGCGCATGTCGTACCGGCCGAGCCGAGCCAATTGCATGGCCATGGCGAGATGAGCATCCAGCCCGCGGAGTGACGCTTCGCTCGCTGGAGGTGGGGGAGGGGACCGGGTCGAACAGCGTTTGTTCACCCGGTCCTTTATCGTACCAGGGTCAACGCGTCATCGAC
>JASLHV010000554.1 GCA_030153205.1 Roseiarcus sp.
AAATTGAAGCCGGGATAGATCGACCAAGAGAGAGTCGAACAGCATGGGGGAGTCCTTTCTCGATCGCTCTCCGTTAGCACCGCCTTTCAACCTGCGAGTTGATCAGGATCAAATCCAAGTCTGTCGATCGACTCCATAAGAAAGTATGAGCAAGAAAAATGCAGTTGGTCCGCGTCCCGAAGGCGCCCCTGCGGTCCTATGTGGGTTCCAGGCGCTCAACATTGCCCGGCTGCACGCTCGATACGGCCTGCGCAAAGTCATTGCCGTTCAGGGCGCGCGCATGGTCTTGCGATTGGGGTTCTCCGCAATAGCGGCTGTCACTGCGGGCCGTCTTGTAATGAACCAGTCGATCGAACCTTGGATGGTGGCCCTTGCGGCAATAATTCTTGTCGCTTTGGCGCTTATGGGTTTCGTCGCTGACGTATCGCAGGCGCAGGTCGAAACGGCCGTGGCTGCCGAACTGCGCGATGCCGCCGAGGAAAAACTAAGTGTCATGCCGGCCCGGCAGCTCAAGGCGCTTCCTGTCGGCGGCTTCATCGTTGCGATGCAGCGCTATCCCGAATCTCTCGCGGCTCTCGTGGTCACCCATCGCGCGGCGACGATAATGATGGCGGTCGGTCCACTGGCGGCAGCGGCGGCGCTCATTATCGTCTCATGGCAGTCGGCTGCGCTTATTATCTGCTTGACGCCTGTGATGATCGTCTTTTTTGCGCTCGTGGGTGACGCGATCCGTCGCCGCGCGATCGTCCAGGAGCAGACGTTCGGCCGACTCGCGACTCAGTTTGCCGATCGGATCCGTACTCTTCCTACAATTCTAGCGAACCAAGCCCTCCCCGTCGAAGAAGCTAAGCTGGCCGCACGCTTGGAGATTTATGCGCGAAAAACGATGGACGTTCTGGGGATCGCATTCATCAATGCGGGAATCATTGACTTCTTCGCGTCGCTGTCAATAGCCATGCTCGCCGTTTTCTTGGGCCTCGGGCATCTCAATCTCATAATGATCCCCGGTTTTTCCCATCTGCAACTCTGGCAGACTTTGTTCATACTGATGATCGCGCCGGAATATTTCGCGCCGTTTAGGCGTTTCGCGGAGCAATATCACACAAAAGCGGATGGTCTTGCGGCGGCCGCAGCCCTGGACAAGCTGCTGGACGCCGAGGCTCCCGAGCTACCTGCTCGCGTCGAGTTCGGTCGACTTGACTGGCGATTGCCTGAGCGCGGTCTTGTGGCCATTCTGGGTCCCAGTGGATCTGGCAAGTCCACCTTGTTACGCCAACTCGCTGGGATCGAGAAAGCGGATATCGACCGACCGTCCCTCGCAAACATTGTCTGGGTTTCCACCGACACTTTCATACCGGAAGGCGCCCTCGTCGACGCGATTAGCTGGAGACTCAAACCGCTGCCTCCAGAAAAGGTTGCAGAAGCAGCGCGGGCCGTTGGGTTGCTGGCTGATGCGCTGCTGCCGGACGGCCTTGACGCACAACTGACACACGGCGGCGCAAACTTATCGGGTGGGCAGAGGCTTCGGGTCTCGGTAGCGCGCGCCCTCCTCGCCGAGCGGGCGGTAATGGCGGACGAGCCGACTGCAAAGCTCGACGCGGCGACGGCGTCCCTAGTGCGGCAGTCTCTTCTCGATATCGCGCGCTCACGTCTCGTCATCGTCGCCACGCATGACGAGGAACTCGCAGCCGCCGCCAGGCAGGTCATCGATCTGCACGGCGGCGAAAAGCTAGAGGTTGCGGCATGAAGAAGTCTGTCTCCGCAAGCCGTAAGGACTGGTGGCTCACCACCCTACTGGCCTTTGCTGCCGTTAGCGGCAGTGTCCTGCTCGGCGGCTTATCAGCCTGGTTCCTGGGCTCGGTCGCGATTGCGGGCCTTTCGGCGACGGCGTTTACTTTCAATTTCCACATGCCGGCGGCTTTCGTCAGGCTATTTGCGATAGGTCGCACGGCGTCGCGGTACGGCGAGCGACTGATAGGCCACAGGGCCGCGCTCGCCGATCAGGTTTCGCGTCGGGTCGGCCTCTTCGCTTCCATGGCTGCTGCGCCAGGCGTTCGTATGGCGGGCTGGCAGCTAGGCGATCAGGCGCGTCTCGCTGACTATCTAGATGACGTCGAGGATGTCGACTATGCGCGCCTGCGGGCGGGGCTTCCATCTTTGACGATCGCCGCAGCAATTGCCGCCCTCTTAGCGGCCTCCGCCATCGTCGCACCGCTTTCGCTGTCGGCGATCCTGTCATCGCTTCTCGTGGCCGGCCTTGTCGGGCGCAGGATGATGAATACTGGCGCTGTAGCATTGAAGCGAGCTCGGACGCGGAAGCGTGAGAGCGCAGAGCGACTTGGCGCGGCCATGGCGTCTGCGGTTTCCTTGAAGGCGGAACGGGTATGGGATGACGAAAGCAGCGTAGCGACGAGCGCTTTGCGCATCGCCGACCTTGAAATCCTCAGCCTACGTCGCCTTCAGGCGCGTTTCGACGCGATTGCGTCGCTTTTGGGGCCGATGGCAGGATTTTCCGTCATCGCCGCCGCCTGGACTGTTGGCGACCGTGGACAGTCCCTTCTTGCGCCTATCTTTCTCGCATTCGCGTGGTTGGCGTTAGGCGAATCGATAAACGGCGCTTCTCGGATATTGATCGCGAAACTGCGCCGTTCCGCCGCGCGGACCGAAATCGACAAATGGACGAAAGGTGCAGAAAGGCTCGCCCAGACTGAGGCCTTGAAGGCGCAGCCGCGCGAACTTCGACACGAACATTTGCAACGTATTTCGCCTTCAGGAACGCCCATCAGCAAGCGGCCTTTGGCCTTGCATCTGCGAGCCGGGTCTCCCACCGTCCTCGTTGGCGCGAGCGGCGCTGGCAAGACGAGCCTCCTTAAGCAGATCGCCGGTTGGATCGGCAACGATGAGATTAGCTCCCAAGAAGAGATTCTTTCCCCGGAACAAAGGCGCGCTCTAACGACGCTTGTGCTGCATGATGCGGCCATTCTCGACGATACCGTGCGGAGTAACTTGTTTGCGCTCGGGTATTCTGATGCGGTGATATGGGCCGCGCTTAAAAGCGTCGAGATCGACGAGCGCGTCCGAGCCGCTGGCGGCCTCGACGCGTGGATAACACAAGATAGGCTCTCGCTCGGAGAGGCTCAGCGACTTAACTTGGCGCGCGCGTGGTTGGCGTCCAATCCGATTGTGCTGCTCGACGAACCGATGGAGCATCTCGATACGACACAGGGCCAACGGATCCTGAGACGATTGACCGATCATCTACGCGACCGCATCGTCGTTATTTCCACACATCGTCCAACGTCGTTGCACAACGGCGCAATGGTGGACCTTCACCCCTGATCTTTATGCCTCTACGGCGGCGACCTAGCTCCGATTGGAAGCTGTACAGTGACGCTATTATTAGACGTCTGGACCTTCGGCGTTTAGCTTCTGCAGTATCTGCGCAAAGGACTTTTTCGCAAAACGTCAATCTCATTAACTCTGCGGAATCTACGCACGGCGGACACGAGCGATAGTCCCGGTGACGACCGCAACAAGGCATCCGATCGCAATGCCGACCGTCAAATCTGCGGACAATGTCGAGAGGAAAGTCGACACAAGAACTGCCCCGCCCCGCCAATTGCCGAGCAACAAAAAGACTTCTTTCCACTCCGCCATATTCCACGCAACGACCACCAGAATCCCAGCGAGCGCGGACAGCGGGACGAAGCTCGCGAGCGGAGAGGCGAACAGCAAAAAAACGAGAAGGAAACCGGCGTGCATCATGCCAGCCAGGGGGCTCTTCGCGCCAGCACGTATATTAGTCGCCGTTCGCGCGATCGTTCCCGTTACGCAGATTCCGCCAAACAGCGCTGACGCCATATTGGCGATTCCCTGTGCAACCAGCTCCATGTTCGAGCGGTGCTTCCGTCCGGTCATTCCATCAGCAATTCTCGCTGAAAGGAGGCTCTCCACACCGCCGAGCAGTGTAAAGGACAAAACTGTGGGTAAGACATTTAGAAGTAAGACCGACGAGTGGGCCGGCACTCGCGGCATCGGCAACCCGTGAGGCAACTCTCCAAACCTCGCGCCGATCGTTGCGACCGGGAGGTGAAAACCAAAGGCGAGGGCCGAAGCTAAAACGACCGCCATCAACATGCCGGGCCACAGCGGTCGCCACCAGCGAAGAAAGAAGATCAAAGAAGCGGAACCGATACCGAGCAGTGAAGCTGCGGGATTAAAAGTCGAGAGCGCGACGAAGAGCAGTTGAAGTCTCGCCAAGAACGAGCCCTGCTCTTCACTTGGCAATGTCAAACCAAAGAGATCTTTAATCTGGCTCATCATGATTGTGACCGCGATGCTGAGGATAAAGCCGACGGTGACAGCCTGAGGAATAAGACGAATGAGAGAGCCGAGCCTGCACAAGCCGACGATAGTCAAGACGAGTCCGGAAAGGAAAACGCTCAGGAGCAAGCCATCAAGGCCAAATCTTGCAACTGTCGTCGAAACCAAAATTATGAATGCGCCCGCCGGACCTCCAACTTGAACGCGGCTACCGCCGAGCGCCGAAACCAAAAGGCCACCGACAATCGCTGCATAGAGCCCGCGGTCTGGCGACACGCCTGACGCCACCGCGATGGCCATTGAAAGCGGCAACGCAACGATCGCGACAGTCAACCCGGCGACAAGATCGCTCCGAAAAGTCCGGAGGTCGTAGCCTTCTCCGAATACCGTTACGAGTTTTGGCCGGAACAGGTGTGCGGTTGAAGCGCCGTCAGGCATATCGATCTCGATGATGTTGGGCAATAGGTGCGATGATGATCTTACAGAGATGTATTTTAGACCACCGCGCTGTGGCGCGCCTCGGAAATTTGGAGATAACGATCAAACAGCGCACAAACGCGACGCACAAATGGCCGTCCCGTCTGGGTGACGCGAAGGCGGGAGCCATTAAGGACTGCCAGGCCGTCTGCGACAAGCGGTGCGAGGCTGCGGGGCTCTGGCAGTACATCGTTGATCTGCAGGCGATGTCGACCGGCGACCTCGCCCAGATCCACTGCTTCATAGCACATCAGTCGTTCGATAACCTCAGCGCGCCACCGATCATCCCGAGATAATGCAAAACCGCGGACAGTACCGAGGCGCCCTCCAGCAACCGTCGCCCGCCATTCGGTGGTCCGGACTGCGTTCTGGGCGTAACCAAAAGGCAGTCGGCTGATAGCCGAAGATCCAAATCCGATCAGCGTTTCCGCGCTATCAGTCGTATAGCCTTGGAAATTGCGATGAAGAAATCCGTTTATCATAGCGATCGCCAGTGGATCGTCGCTTCGACTGAAATGGTCGAGGCCAACCCGAATGTAGCCGGATCGCGTGAGGAAATCCGCGGCCGCCTCTTGCTGATCGTATCGCTCTATGCTCCCTGGTAGTTCGGTTTCCGAGATGAGTTTTTGATTAGGCTTCATCCACGGAACATGCGCGTAACCGAATAGCGCGATCCTTTCCGGCTCGAGTTCAAGTACTTTCTCGACCGATTGTCGAATTGTTGCGACGGTTTGGCGGGGAAGCCCGTACATAAGATCTAGATTGAGAGATTTGACGCCTGCTTCGCGGAGCGCCTTGGCCGCCCACGCCGTGGCGCGCCACGGCTGCACACGATTGATCGCGCTCTGCACCTGTGAATCAACGTCCTGGACACCAAGGCTTGCACGCGTAAGGCCATTACGCGCGGCTGCTGCTATCCATTCGGTCGTCAAGATCCGCGGATCGAGCTCGGCAGCAATCCCGACCTGCTCAGAAAAGTCGAAACTGCGCCGTAAGGCGCAGAAAATACGATCAAGGTCGTCGGAACTGAGAATGTTCGGCGTGCCGCCGCCGAAATGAACTGAGGATACCGATGCCGGCGCTCCGATCGCCTCGGCGACCGTAAGAATCTCGGAAATGAGGTGATCGACGTAATCTGTGATCGGCGAACGGTGATGAACAACGGTTGTATGGCAACCGCAATAAGAACAGAGCTGTTCGCAGAAGGGAATATGCAGATAGAGAGATAGCGGCTTTCGGAAGTCGGTCTTCGAAAGCCATGAGCGATAGGTGCAAGCAGTCACGTTGGCGTCAAAGTGAAGCGCAGTAGGATAGCTGGTATAACGTGGAATGCTGCCGCCATATTTATGAAGGAGCGTTTCGATCTTCGCCTTATACAGCCGTGGGCAATCAGGATTAATAGCGCACGCAGGCGTGAGAAAACGCTCGTCACCCGACAGGCGAATATACATCTGATTGCTCCGACCGACTTTGTGCCGAGACGAGGTTAGAAACGGGTCAGGCTGACGGAACACATGGGAACCCTGGCCCTGAGGCCCGCCATACTGCCCAAGACTTTCACCGTGCTTCGTGATCACGAAGAGACCGGCCCAAGCCCGAGATCAACATGCCATGGTTTTACCATACGTGATTTGAGTTATCGCAATTGGCGGGCGTGCGAGGCAGTGCGCGCTGATTCCGCCAGTTCGCCGACGCCACCAAACACCTTCTCCATTACCTCGCTTCGGCATGTCCTGGTAATTCTCAAGAGGAAAACTCAGACTCACGCACCTCACATCGGTCTGCGTGGATTGACCAGTCTGTCAAGTGGTGCGCTTGACAGAAGGCCATCTTCGCCTTGTCCTTGGCAGCGCTTGGATCATTGGCGAGGGTTTCGATCGCGTACTGGCAGGCGTCGACCTCGTGACCATTGCCTCCCAGTAATTTCTTAAAGAACTTCACGAGATACCGGCTCATCATATATCCTCCGACTGCCATCCAATCCATTCAGGATATGAACCGGCCCGGTTCTTTCCTTGATAGAGATCAAGGAAAGGTCGCCATCGAACGATTTGGTATGAATTAAGAGATGGCTGAGCGAAAATTACAGGCGCTAGAGGCATCAACCCGTCGTTTGCGCCTGATTCGCCTTTTGCTCGAATTCAGCGTCTTGGCGTTCTAGTCGAGCTACAGGCAAGTGGTGATGAACGTGCGCAGCTTCTTAGACGCGCGCGCCGAACAGCGCGCCGACGCTGGCTGTCAACAACATCGCCATGGATCCCCAGAGCAAAACACGTGCTGCGCCCTTGACGACGCTAGCGCCGCCTGCTCGTGCAGCAGACGCGCCCAAAACCGTCAGAAATAGGAGAGAAGCAGCCGCCACAAGCGGGATTAACATCGCGCGCGGCGCCGTCGCCGCAGTCAAGAGCGGCATGACGCCGCCGACGCTGAAACTGGCCGCAGAAGCCAATGCCGCTTGTAGCGGCCGCGCCCGAAGGGTTTCGGTGATGCCGAGCTCGTCGCGAGCATGCGCGCCTAAGGCGTCGAAAGCCATGAGCTGATTGGCGACCTTTTTGGCCAGCTCCACTTCGAGGCCACGCTTTACATAAATCTCAGCGAGCTCGGCGTGCTCGCCAGCGTCGTCTAATTCCAAACCCTTCTTCTCAATTTCTAGATCTGCTTTTTCCGTGTCAGCCTGTGAGCTCACGGAAACATATTCGCCAGCGGCCATCGCCATAGCCCCTGACACGAGCCCGGCAATTCCCGCAATCAAGATCTCGCTACGGTTCGCCTGAGCCGCGGCAACGCCAATGATCAAACTCGCCGTCGAAAGAACGCCGTCATCCGCGCCCAGGACAGATGCGCGCAACCAGCTAGTTCGCAGAGTGTGATGGAATTCCTTGCGCATTTCTGAATCCAGAGAACAACCCTGGCTTCTTTCGCGCGCCGCGCTCAAAACGCGAATGACCTACGTCAATAATGCGATCTCTTTCGCCAAATGAGCGGGTCCCGACCTCGATTGATCGAGATCAAAACCGAGCATCCGATCGATCGTACGCCAACTGTTTGGCGTTATCGCTTGGCATGGGCGGCTTGTACTTGCTACCTGCTTTATGCAACGCCCGGCTATCTCAATGACTGAACAAGCAGCAAATCTGGCTTGTCCGCAACAAAGATTGCGTTACGCCGCCAAATATCCATTCCCGCGTGCGGGCATGCCCATAACCGCCAAGAACGATTAAGCCAACGGCATTGGCCTCCCCATAGGCCAAGAGCTGGTCTGCAGCGGATTGCCCATTCGACGAAACGGCGACTGCGGTCGCACTAATGCCGTGTAGACGAATGAAATTTGTGACATCCTCGATCGAGCGGCGATTGGAGGGTTCATCGCCCGATTCTGCGATTCCGATGACAGTGATCTTCTCGGCCTTGGCGAGCATCGGAAGCGAGTCAACTACAGCGCGACGGGACTCACGACTGTCCTTCCAAGCGACGAGAACATGTTCAAGCATTTGTTTCTGTACGCAATTCGATGGCGCGACCAAAACCGGGCGGCCTGCCGCCATCAAGACGTCGCCTGGATCCGCCGCATGGTGTGGCGACGGACGTAGAGACTCTCGACCTAAGATAATAAGATCTGCTACTCTCGCGTGATTGGTAATAAGATCTGTAGGATAGTCCACAGCGCCCCGCCAGGCCAAGTTAGGCCGGCGAGCCCCGGCGACGTTGCGAAAACGCGCCTCAGCCCGCTTGACCTCCTCCTCAGCCAGCTTTTGTTCTTCACTCCAGACATCACCAAGCATCGTCCCACCCATGTAAGGATCGATCACGGGCATGTCAGGAACACCTCCCGAAATCCCGATTAGATTTGCTTCGAATAGTTCAGCTAGATCGCAAGCGAGGGTGATACGAGCGTCCGCGCTGTCGACATCGTCGACATAGACCATCAGTGAAGCATATCCCATTGAAGCGCCTCATAAGCGAGAATTAGATTGTCTAGTAACACCATTGATCCGAAGCGAATTGACTCGGATCAATTCAGCGACGGACATCGCCAATTGCTTGCAATCGTACTATGAGGCAAATCAACGCGCCTCTAGTAGACCTAGGCAAGAGTTACTGCGATGATGTCGCAGAGCGCATTAGCATGGACCATTCCAAAAATTCTAAGAGCATGGTGAGTGGGTCGAGCGATAACCCCAAAGCGGTAAATGGAGACGCTTGGCCTTGGTGGAGCGCATTTGCTCATCTGGACTTCTCGGTAATCTGGGCGGCGAGCACCGCGGGGTTCATCGGCATTGCAATGGCAGATACAGCCTCCGCGTGGCTTATGACAAGTCTCAAGGCCGACCCTGCCGCCGTATCCATGGTCCAAGTCGCGACAAACCTGCCGATGTTTCTGTTCACTATGCTGGCCGGCGCGCTTGCCGATATTCTCAACCCGCGGCGTTTCCTTATCGTTGTCGAGACGGGCGTCGCGATCCTGACGTTGCTTTTCGCGATTATCGTTTCCGCGAAGGTCATGACGCCGTTCACGCTCTTGGCGATTACTTTCGCACTCAGCGCAGCCTGGACTATGGCTGCGCCGGCTTGGCTGTCTATCGTGCCTGTGCTTGTGCCCAAACGCGACCTCGATGGGGCCACTGCGATCAACGCGGCGAGCTACAATGTCAGCCGCGCGCTCGGTCCAGCGCTTGGCGGCGGCGTAATCGCCGCCTTTGGGCTAGCGGCTCCTTATTGGATTTTCGGCGCCAGCACGCTTGCCACGATCATCGCCCTGGTGTGGTGGCGAAGTCCACAAAAGGCGCTGGAGAGCCTGCCAGTCGAGCGACTGGGAAGCGCGCTGCGTACCGGCGTTCGCCACGCGGCAAACAACCAACATCTTTGCACGACTTTGGTGCGAACGCTCGCTTTCTTTGTTTTCGCCAGCGCCTATTGGGCCTTGATGCCACTCTTGGCGCTTACGCAAATGAGCGGCGGCCCTCAATATTTTGGCGTCCTACTAGGCGCGATCGGCGCGGGCGCAATCGTCGGGGCGCTAGCGTTGAACTGGCTCAAAGCGCAGCTTGGCCCGGACGGCCTAGTTGCGGCGGGGACTGTCCTCACGGCTGTCATTTTAGCGCTTTTCGGAATCGTACGAGATCCGACTCTTGGCGCGATTCTCTGCTTCGTCGCCGGCGGCGCCTGGATTCTCGTCTTGGCGTCCCTCTACGTATCAGCCCAGGTCGCCCTGCCCGATTGGGTGCGCGGCCGCGGGCTTGCGATTTTTCTGACTGTGATCTTCGGCGCCATGACGGCTGGAAGCGTAATCTGGGGCCAACTCGCTACCGCATGGGGCTTACCGATTACTCTGTGGTCCGCGGCGGCCGGCATTGTCCTCGCCATTCCATTGACATGGCGCTGGAAAATTCAGACCGGCGCGACGATCGACCTTTCTCCATCGCTTCATTGGCGGCGGCCGCATATCGACCATAAAATTGAAAGCCGGGAAGGACCTGTCCTTGTGACAGTGGAATATTGGGTCGATAGCGTCAATCGGCCGCCCTTCCTCCGGGCCATCGAGGAGATAGGCCACGAGCGCAAACGCGACGGCGCCTATGCCTGGGGAATCTTTGAAGATGCGACCGAGAAAGAACGATACTGGGAGACGTTTCAAATCGAATCTTGGCTCGAGCTTCAGCGCCTGCGTGAGCGCGTGACGAAAGCTGATCGGATAACAGAGGATCGCGTTCGTTTGCTCATCAAGACGCCGCAGAAGGCGACCTTCATGGTTCGGTCAAGAAGTCCATGAACAAATAGGCCTTTGAATCGGAACCCAGCATAACTGGAATGCTAGCGCTTCCCGAGCAGAAGCAGAGCCATCTTGATTTGAATCACGACGGGACGCGATACGCTAAGGCAGAGTCAAAATAAGATTCACCATCCATCCAGCGTGGCGATGACAATGCGCATTCTCGTCTTATACGCACACCCCCTTGAAACGAGCTTTCTTGCATCGCTGCATATGCAGATCATCGAATGTCTCCGCTTACGCCAGCACAGCGTCGATGACCTTGATCTTTATGCCGAGAAATTTGATCCGGTGATGTCGCCGCGGACCTTTATGAACTATCTCGATACAAGCGCCAATCGCGCTCAAGCCGGTTCCTATGTCGATCGCTTGCTCGCCGCCGAGGCCTTAATTCTCATTTCGCCGGTCTGGCATGATGGCTTTCCAGCAATTTTGAAGGGGTATTTTGATTGTGTTTTTCTGCCGGGCGTCAGCTTCACGCTTGAGAACGGTCATTTCTCGCCAGCGTTGCACAATATCAAACGCGTCGCGGCGATTTGCTCTTACGGCTCCAACCGGGAGCGAACGATTGCGATGGGCGATCCGCAGCGACGATTCGTCAAGCGCAGTTTGGGCGCTCAAATCGGTCCCGGCGGACGAGCCGATTTCATAGGCCTCTACGACATGGACGCTGCTACGCCCCAGATGCGCGCCCGCTATTTCAGAAGAGTGACACGCGCCTTCAGCGCGTGGTAAAGGCCTGAAGCTTTTGGATCTGACAAAATCAATGGGTCATGAGAACGGGCGTTGTCATTGATCCAAGAATGGTTTTGGTCGTACCGCCGATCACAAGCTCTGTAAAGCGCCAGTGACCGTAACCCCCCATGACGATGTAGTCAGCGCTAGTATCCGCGGCATAGGAAAGAATAGCTTCTCCCACTTCCCGTGCATCGGGAAGGACGGTCAGAGAAGCTTTGACGCCGTGCCTCGCCAGATGAATCGCAATCTTCAGATCTGGTTCGGGAGGTATCTCCCAATCTCCGCCGATGGTGACAATTTCCACGTGATGGGAGAGAGCGAGGAGAGGCATCGCGGCGGCGATGGCGCGCGCCGATTGAGCGCCGCCGTCCCAGCAAATCATTGCTCGATCAAGCCTTGCCGGCCCTTTATGGATGAATGGAACAATAAAAAGCGGCCGACCAGAGCCAAAAAGCGTCTCTGTGACAACCCGCTGATCAATACTCGCTTGATTGGGAGCCGCTTGACTCACAATCGAGAGATCAAAATACCTGGCGAGTCGCGCGAAGGCGTAACAAGCTTCGCCACGATATCCTTGAATGACGGTGAAGTTCGTTTGAAGGCCCGTTGGCGCGCCCGACGTAAATTTCTGGCCGGCCTGTTCGAGAGCGTGACAATTTTCCTCTTTGAGTTTTTCCAGTGCTATTGCGCCTCCAAAGCCTAGGCCGCCAATTGTTGGACCCACAGGAGGAGGCGGATAGTCGATCGCAAGGCCGGCCGCCGTCAAATGAGCGCCAATCCTAACGGCGAGCGAAGATGCAAACTCGATCGTTGGCTGTGTCGAGTCCCTGGCTTCAAGATGAAGAAGAATGTCTTTTATCGGCACCGTGGCGGCTCCAGGAATTAGAAAAAAGATAAATGTTACGAAACGAACTATGCGGCTTTGATTGAAATCAAGCGGGCATCAATGATGGCTCCGTGATGTAGCAACGCTTGCTGTTTGCCCCCACTTGACCGAGATCAATGTTCGGACGCTAGCGCGCGGCTAATCGTGAATTTGACGACTTTTCCTAGAGGTCGCTCGACGTGAAAGACCGGAGGGTTCCATGCGCGTGAAGGATGTAATGACAAGAAACGTGGTGAGCGTTTCTCCGCAAGTGAGTGTGGCCGAAGCGCTCGACACAATGACTCGTTCACATTTGAGCGGCCTGCCCGTCATTGACCAAGCCGGTTCTTTGGTCGGCGTCATCAGCGAAGCCGACTTCATGCGGCGCTCTGAGCTCGGAACCGAGAAGCCCGGCTCCCATTGGCTTGGGCAGATCTTCTTGCCCGGAAGAGCGGCAGAGATCTATGCGCGCGCTCATGCGCGCCGCGTCGACGAGATCATGAGCACCGACGTAGAGACCATAGAAGAGACGGCAGGCTTAAGCGAAGCGGTGGCGGTCATGGAGAAGAGGCGGATCAAACGGCTGCCGGTCCTTAGCGCAGGCAAGGTCGTCGGCATGCTTACGCGCGCCGATTTCGTCCGCGCCCTAGCTCTATTCCTGCGCGAGCCCTATGACCAGGCGTTAATCACCGACGGCGAAATCAATCGACGCATCCGCGCGGGGATGCAGGACAACCTGTGGGCTCCCACGGCTTCGGTCGATATTTCCGTCAAAGACGGCGTCGTCAGTATATACGGCGTTATAACGGACGAGCGTGAACGAAACGCTATTCATGCGTTGATCGAAAATGTTGAGGGCGTACGAACCGTTCATGATCACCTGGTCTGGGCCGAGCCATTTTCGGGAATGGTGACGCCGTCGCCTGAGGACGCCGCCAAGAGCGCTTAGGAGGGCGCCGCGACGCGCCATGGCGGCCGAAGCGCGATTGTCCGATCTTTTTTGTCGCGTCTTGCCCTTGCGGTACGGCGCATAGATCGCGCTTTGCAATCGAAGAGGCTCTATTCAAAGGCGGACGAGGCGTTCTGCTCGCCTCGGAAGGCGTCAAGCCGAGAGATGCGGTTCGTACGATCGTGATTGCTGGGTGAACACGCGCGAAACAGGGCGCGCCGTGGCGGAAGCGCTGCCGGTTTTGCAACAAGCGGAATTGGCGAGATTGTTTGCGTCGAGGATATGGCGACTTTCGGCGACCGCGCGCTCGCCCTTGCCGACATCGCCGCCCAACTGGCTCGGCAATGGAGACGAGTTCTTCCGAGAGTGTTAGCCGTCAACGGGTCCTGAGCGACTCGTTTAGGCTAAGGCGTCAACACCGCCGCGCCCTGGAAACGACCGGCGCGCAGATCAGCTAGCGCTTCATTCGCCTGCGTCAAAGGGTAGATCTTTGTAGTTGTCTTTACCCCGGCCTTGGGCGCAAGGGAGAGAAACTCAATAGCGTCTCGACGCGTCAGATTCGCAACCGATAAGACCTGTCGCTCTTCCCACAGCAAATGGTAGGGGAACCGTGGGATGTCGCTCATGTGAATGCCGCCGCAAACGACGCGGCCTCCTTTACGCACGGCGCGCAGGGCGATCGGCACAAGCTCGCCGAGCGGCGCGAAGATTATAGCGGCGTCAAGGGGTTGGGGCGGCGGCTGCTCGGAGCCGCCCGCCCACGCTGCCCCGAGCGACAATGCAAGATTTTGGGCCGCGTCGTCTCCTGATCGCGTGAAAGCGTAGACCTCACGGCCTTGCCGGCGACAAATCTGAGCCAGAATATGCGCTGCCGCGCCGAAACCATAGAATCCGATCCGGCGCCCTTCCCCAGCCATTTTCAAAGACCGCCAACCAATCAAGCCGGCGCACATCAGAGGCGCCGCCGCAACCGGGTCATCGAACTCCGCCAAAGAGAAAACGAAGGCGGAGTGAGCAATGACGTGACTGGCGAATCCGCCGTCGCGTGTATAGCCGGTGAACACTGGATCATCGCATAGATTTTCACGATCCGAGACGCAGTAGGAGCAAATGCCGCAAGTATGGCCAAGCCATGGGACGCCGACGCGTCCGCCGATCTCCAACCCGGCGACATCGGGGCCTACCGCATCGACGATGCCAACAATTTCATGGCCCGGAACGAGCGGCAGCTTTGGATTCGGTAAGTCGCGGTCGACGACATGAAGATCCGTCCGACAGACCGCGCAAGCCTCGACGCGCAAACGAATCTCGCCAGGTCCAGGCCATGGGTCGGGGTATTCCTCACAACGAAGAGGCTTTTTGATCTCCCGCAAAACCATAGCTCTCATCTTAGAATCCTCCGTTTGACGCGCCGCCCGCAGCCGACGTCCCAATTTGCCCGTTGAAATGTTGCCGCGAATTGCGCTCGATCAAACGAGTTTTTCCCAATCCGAGCGATAACAGACTTGCTAACGGAGGCCAGGCGGCCAGGAGGAAAAGATGAATGACACGGCTTTAGGTCAGAACGTGAGGGATCAGCAAACCTCGCATGATATTTGTGACGAAGTCACGCGCGCATTGAATTCGGAGATCGACGCCCATCATGTCATGGTCGTGGCGCACAATGACCGTATCACTTTGCTCGGTCGAGTTCCGACATCGCACCAGCGAGAAGCCGCCAGACGGGCGGTTTCGTCCGTGCCTGGGGTGACGGCGGTCGAAGATCGTCTCGAGATTGGTTGAGCAACTTTTGCTGCAGACGACCGTTCGGGACGTGAACCTAGGGCTATACGTAGCGCCATTGCCCGCTGGTCATCGACATTTTGTTGCGCAAGCGTTTTCACAGGTGAGACAGCATCAAGGGAGAAAGTCATGAAAGCGACTGATGTTATGGTTCGGAATGTGATCACTACTCATCCGCAGGCGTCGGTGTCCGACGTCTCGAGACTACTTGTCGACAATGACGTCAGTGCGCTTCCCGTTGTGGACGACGCTGGACATCTCGTCGGCGTCATCAGCGAGGCTGATCTCATGCGGCGAGAGGAGATTGGTTCCGCTAAGGTCAGGCCCTGGTGGCTCGAAGCGGTAACTCCAGGCGCGACGCTCGCCAAAGAGTTCGCTCAGTCGCACGGAAAACGAGTTGAGGAACTCATGTCGACCGACGTGATCTCCGCGAATGAGAATGCTTCTCTAGGCGAGATTGCATCTTTGCTCGAAAGAAATCGCATCAAGCGCGTGCCAATCTTGAAAGACGGGAAACTCATTGGGATCGTTAGCCGATCGAATCTGGTCCAAGCGCTCGCTTCGGCTAAATCTAACGAATTATCCGTATCAGAAAACGATCACATGATTCGCGCCGAGATTGTCACCAGGCTTGCCGGTCAACCTTGGACGGACTTTGGCGACCGAAACATTATCGTCCGAGATGGGATAGTCCATTTATGGGGTCTCGTCGGATCGCAGAGCGAGCGTAAAGCTTTAACGGCGCTCGCGGAAAGCGTCCCAGGTGTAACCGACGTACGCGATGAAATGATCGCAGCTTATCAGTGATGGCCATGTCAAACCACTTATCGCCGGACCTTCTCGCGAAGATGGACGCTTACTGGCGCGCTGCGAATTATGTTTCGGTTGGCCAAATCTACCTTCGTGACAATCCCCTCCTCGAAGAGCGGCTAACGCGGGATCATATCAAGCCGCGCCTGCTTGGCCATTGGGGAACCACAACGGGGCTTAATTTTATCTACGTGCACCTCAATCGGCTGATCACGCAAAACGATCTTAATATGATCTATGTGATCGGCCCCGGTCATGGTGGACCGGGGCTGGTGGCGCAGAGCTATCTCGAGGGCTCTTACACCGAGACTTATCCAAGCATTGAGCAGGGAAAGGACGGACTGCACCGTCTGTTTCGCCAATTTTCGTGGCCTTATGGCGTCCCAAGTCATGTCTCGCCCGAGACGCCCGGCTCAATTCATGAAGGTGGCGAACTCGGCTACTCCCTTCTACACGCCTACGGCGCGGCGTTCGACAATCCTGACTTGATCGTCGCCTGCATCGTCGGCGACGGCGAAGCCGAGACAGGCGCGTTGGCTACGAGTTGGCACTCGAACAAATTTCTCAACCCTACGCGCGACGGCGCAGTGCTGCCGATCCTTCATCTCAATGGTTATAAGATCGCCAATCCAACAATCCTCGCCCGCATTAGCGCCGACGAGCTTCGCAGTCTCTTCGTCGGCTATGGCTACGAGCCTATCCTCGTGGAAGGCGATGAGCCCGCGAAAGTGCACCAGTTGCTCGCTTCTGCGCTGGACTCCGCTCTGGAGAAAATCCGATCCATCCAAAACGCCGCCCGCGACGCGGCCCATGAGGCGCCGCCACGTCCCTACTGGCCGATGATCATATTCCGCACGCCTAAAGGTTGGACGGGCCCGAAATTCGTCGATGGCCTCCCTGTGGAAGGCACCTGGCGCGCGCACCAAGTGCCCATCGCGAGTTTCAAGACCGACGGACACGTGAAACAGTTAGAAGATTGGCTGAGCAGCTACGGTCCGCAGGAGGTTTTCGATCCGCATGGTCGATTTCGTGAGGACCTTGCCGCGCTTGCGCCGACTGGACGCCGTCGTATGAGCGCCAATCCGCACGCCAATGGCGGCGAGCTGCTCATACCGCTTTCTATGCCGCGTTTTCGAGACTACGCCGTCGACGTCCCTTCGCCAGGAATCGTTGAGGCGGAATCGACTGGAGTACTAGGGACGTTCTTGCGCGACGTGATGAAACTGAACGAGACGCACAAGAATTTTCGTATCTTCGGCCCTGATGAAACCGCCTCAAACCGGTTAAGCGCCATCTTCCAGGCGACTGGAAAGGAATGGATGGCGGATGTTCTCGACGTCGACGTCAATCTCGATCGCAATGGCCGCGTGATGGAGGCGTTGAGCGAGCATATGTGCCAAGGGTGGCTTGAGGGATATCTGCTCACCGGCCGTCACGGGCTGTTCTCTTGCTATGAAGCCTTCATTCACATTGTCGATTCAATGGTCAACCAGCATGCTAAATGGTTGAAAGTGACCAAGCGCCTGCCGTGGCGCAAACCGATCGCTTCACTCAACTATCTCCTTACTTCACATGTGTGGCGCCAGGATCACAACGGTTTTTCCCACCAGGATCCAGGATTCATCGATCACGTCGCGAATAAAAAGGCAGAAGTCGCGCGCATCTATCTACCGCCGGACGCCAATTGCCTCCTGTCTGTCGCGGACCACTGTCTGCGCAGCCGCGACTACATCAACGTGATCGTTGCAGGAAAGCAGCCCGAATGGCAATGGCTCAATATCGACGCTGCTGCACGACATTGCGCGGCGGGCGCGGGCGTGTGGCGCTGGGCGAGCAACGACGACGGCGATCCCGACGTGGTTATGGCCTGCGCTGGGGACGTCCCGACGCTTGAGACCCTCGCGGCGGTGACAATCCTAAGAAAAACCATTCCTGATATTCGCATTCGGGTCGTCAATGTCGTTGACCTGATGGTCCTCCAACGACGCGATCAGCATCCGCACGGCCTCGACGAAAGAGAATTCGCTGGCCTTTTCACAGCCGACAAACCCGTCATCTTCGCCTTTCACGGCTATCCCTCGCTGATTCATCGGTTCGTCTATAACCAGCCGAACCACGATAATTTTCATGTTCGCGGCTATAACGAGGAGGGAACAACGACGACGCCCTTCGACATGGTCGTGCTCAACCATCTCGACCGCTATCAGCTCGCGCTTGACGTTGTAAGGCGCGTACCGCGTTTCGCGTCGCTTCTTTCAGAAGCGACTGCGCAATACTGGCGGACTATGGAGCGGCACAAACTTTACGTCTGTGAGCATGGCGAAGATATGCCGGAAGTTGTCAATTGGCGCTGGGCAATTTGACAGTTCCTAAAGACCAAGCGGACGCGTCGCGGCTACTGGCCGAGAATCTCGTGGATTTTCTCAGCGAGTTCTGCCGCCGTATAAGGTTTCTTCAACCATGCCCCTGCGCCGAGGCCTTCGCGCGCGATCGCCGGCTCAGCATAGCCAGAGGTGAACAGGACTCTGAGATCGGGTCTAATGGCAAGCGCCGCTTCCGCTAGCTCATCACCGTTCATGCCACCCGGCATGACGACATCAGTGAAGATCATCGCAGTCTCGGGGTGATCGCCGAGCAATTTTAGAGCGACCGGGCCATTGTCGGCTTCGACCACACGATAGCCCAAACTCCGCAGCCTGGCGATCGTGACTCTGCGAACGCGCGCATCATCCTCGACGACGAGAATCGTCTCTGACCCTTGCGGCATCGCGTTCATTTCCGTTGCAGCCGATTCTGTTTCATCACTCGCCTGCGCGGCCTCTGCTAAAGGCAAAAAGATCCTTATGCTCGTCCCTCGTTCCAATTCGCTGTAGATTTGAATGTTCCCGCCCAATTGCTTGACGAAACCATAGACCATGCTGAGGCCGAGGCCTGTTCCCGCGCCCGTCGGTTTCGTCGTGAAGAACGGCTCGAAAGCGCGCTGGCGCACCTCCTCGGTCATGCCGGCGCCGGTATCAGTGACGGCGATGAGGACGTACCGGCCAGTGCGAACTTCGGGGTACATCTGCGCATAATCCGCATCAAGACGCGTTTGCGATATGTCTATCGTTAGATTTCCGCCGCGCGGCATGGCGTCTCGTGCATTAATCGCGAGATTGAGCAGAGCGTTTTGCAATTGCGCCGCATCGACAATGCATAGATGTGCCGATCCAGTCACTCGAATTTTCAATTCGATAGATTCGCCTAAGGTCCGCCGCAGAAGCTCTGAAAAATTCGATATCAACGGCGCCAAATCTGTGGCTTTCGGATTCAAAGGTTGGCGGCGGCCAAACGCTAGGAGCTGCCCGGTCAGCTTTGCGCCATCCAGCGCGGCGTCCTCGGCTTCCTTTAAAAGTTCGCGTTGGTTTGCACCCTTGAGAGTGGCGCCCAGCATTTCGAGATTACCGGTTATCACAGTCAGAAGGTTATTGAAGTCGTGGGCGAGGCCGCCGGTAAGTTGGCCGATCGCTTCCATTTTTTGCGCTTGTCTCAGCTCCTCTTCCATCTTCTGACGACTCGTGAGATCGCGGATGAACCCGGTGAAAATTCTTTGACCGCTTGACCGCGCCTCTCCGACCGCCAATTCCATTGGGAAGATCGCGCCGTCCTTCGTTAGTCCTTTAACAACACGGCCATAACCTATGATCCGGGCTTCGCCGGTATTTAGATAACGACCGATGTAGCCGTCGTGCTCGACCCGATAGGGATCTGGCATCAACATTTTGACGTTTTGTCCGATGACTTCTTCCGAACGATAACCGAAGAGCTGCGCCGCTGCTGCGCTGAACGAGGTGACCGACCCGTTTTCATCAATGACAACCATCGCTTCTGGAACAGTATCCAGGATCGAGCGGAGGTGTGCTTCGCGCGAAGCGATTTCGTCCTGGGCGCGCTTGAGCCCGGTTATGTCGCTGTTATTTTGGAGCACGGAATGAATGACGCCGTCATCGGATTTTCGTGCAACCCACAAGCTCGAAACTGCGACGACCGATCCATTCTTCTCTTGATGTTCGATTTCACCTTGCCAACTGCCATCCTGGCGCAGTCGCGCAACAATCTCGCTTCGAGGCAGAGGATATTTCGTCCTCAGGAGGTCGTGGACGACCTCTCCAACTGCCTCCTCTCGGCGCCAGCCATACAAACGCTCGCAGCCCGTCGTCCAATATAAAATCCTCCCGTCCACGTCATGAATGATGACGTTGGCCAAATCCAGGATTTTCGCGAGTGAGGTCAATTCGGCGGTCGCAGCCGATGTGGGCATCGAGGCGTCGTCACCTTTCAATTCGGCCAAACCGCGCGACGAAGCTGCGCGGGCGGGGACGCTGCCTCGTCCTCCTCTTGGCCTGCGATTTCCCGCAAAACCGAAAGTTTGCGAACGGTAACGGTATGGCGCGCCCCAGCGCCGATCAAACCACGGCGAGTTAGACTTGTCATCATCCGCGACACGGTCTCCATTGTGAGACCAAGATAGTCGGCCATGTCCTGGCGGCTCATCGGCAGCTCGATTTCAGCGCCTGAAGCGCTTTTGCGATGAATCGCAAGCAGGAAGCTGACGACGCGTTCCTCTGCGGTCTTGCGGCCAAGCAGCAACATCTGATCCTGCGCAGATGACATTTCGTCGCACAGGATTGCGAACAATTGCGGACGCAAAGCCGACGATTCGTTAATCAAGGCAAAGAACCGGCCGCGAGCAAATCGCCGGACCTTGACTTCAGTGACCGCCTCCGCCGTAAAGAGATAATGGTTCTGGAAGGAGACGCCTAGAACGTCGCCGGGATGAATAAAACCCATGATAGCGCGGCGACCGTCCGACATGATCCGGTAAACGCGAACGACGCCTTCTAGAACATCGAAAATTTGGCCGGCCTCATCACCTTCCCAGAAGAGCGCCTCACCCGCCGCGAAGGTCTCGGTTGGCTGACCCTTGAACAGATCCTTGAGGGTTGGGGCCGGTTCGACCGAGTGAGAAAGGGGAATGGCTGGATGTCGAGGTGTGGAGACCGAAGTTTGGATATACATGGCGTCGCCCTCTAATAAGCTGATGGGCGGCATTTGAGCCGTGTCATGTCATCGGCGTATCATCGGCTTGTGAAATTTGGCGCCGATTTGTAACAGTGCGTAACAAGCCTCCGGCATTGAAATCAATGGCGAACCAAAAAGACGACGCCGTTCATATCCTGGTCGTCGATGACGACCAGCGCATTCGTCAGATGCTGACCCGCTATTTCGAACAGGAAGGGTACCGGATCAGCGTCGCGGCGGACGGCCCGACGATGCGCGCTAAATTGGACGACACGGTCGACGTGATTCTCCTGGACGTGGTCATGCCCGGCCAGGACGGTTTGACGCTCGCCCGTGAGATCCGCGCGAGTTCAGATGTTGGGATCATCATGTTGACAGGGCGTGACGACGTGCTCGACCGCGTTGTCGGGCTGGAGGTTGGCGCTGACGACTATATCGCCAAGCCCTTTCACCTTCGCGAAGTGATGGCCCGGGTCAAAAGCATACTGCGTCGGCGAAGTGCGCGGCTGCCTCAGTCTCAGCGAACTGTCGCGCCTCGTGGCGACGATGAGGTCATTTGCTTTGAGGGCTGGCGGCTTGACGCCAGCCGCCGTCAGCTTGTATCGCCCAGCGGCGAAGATGTCGCGCTCACGACGGGGGAGTTCGATCTCCTTTCGGCCCTTACAAAGCATCCGGGGCGCGTCTTAGGCCGTGAGGCGTTGATGGATTTGACTCGGGGCCGCAGTTGGGAGGCCTTTGACCGAACGATTGACGCCCAGGTCGCTCGGCTCAGAAAGAAAATCGAAGTCGACCCAAAAAATCCGACATTGGTGAAATCTGTCCGCGGCGTCGGCTATGTCTTCACCGGGAAAGTCGATCGATAGCTTCTGCGCCCTCTAACACTTGGGCGCAAAGCGCGTTCTTAATTTCGACCGCCGACGCGTGCGCGGGCATAAAGACCCCATGGTCACTGCGCGCAATACGATCGGGCTCTCGGCGATGCGCCCACGTATCAGAGTTCGTCGCCCAAAAGCGAATGCCTGAACAAGCTAAATCGTCGCATTTTGATATCACGAAGCCGACAAGCGCCGCGGCGACGCCCTCTCCGTCAGCGGCGCTCGCCGTCAGGAGGAGAGGAACATCGACCAAGCGGCCGTAAGTTGCGTGATTTCTAATCGCATAGATGCCGAGGCCTTTCACATATCTCTTGGCATTGAGCACGACAACGATCCTTTCCCCCTCTCCCACGTTCCTTTGAACAGTCGACGGTTCGCAGGATTGGCAAAACTCTCGCCACTCGAGCTGCGGAAGATCTGGCGCCACGAGTTTGGCTAAAGGATAGGCTTTATCGATCGTCCGCCGATCGATCGGTTCGATCACATAACCTTTGTACATTATAACCGCCTATTCATTCCCATAAGACCACAAACCGCTGTAACTGCGGCCCGGCGTCTCCTTGCATGCAAGATTTTTATCGGCTCGAACGCTTCTTCCTTCGTCGATCGGCAGCCCGCCAGCGCGAGCATCGTCAAACTTGTCGGTATGGCGAGATACAAGACATGAAATAGAATGGACGTCATTGCCATGCTCCCCTCCGTCGTTGAAACTCTCGCCCTCATGCCCGGCGAGCGCATTGCGATAGGTCAATCCTCGCGGAACATTCACCACCGTGGCTTCAAATATTGGGTCACCCTGCCCTTTGAGCAGGATCAAAGCATCGATTCCGTTCGCCGGATAGAAGCCGGCGAAGAAGGGAGTCCACACATGCTCAAACATATTTTTCTCCACCTTGCGCGAAGCCCGGAATTTCCGGAGGGGAGCGTTGAACGAGGTTATGAACTCGTCGCACCGCTTAACGCATCTAATCACCTCGATGTAGACGAATGGAAAAGCCACAAAGCCCAATGCCATGTGAGGCGGTTTTGGCAGGGTGAAGCTGATCGACACGGCGCGCTCGTCCATCATGGAGGCGCTCGAGGCGGGATTTGGGCCATCCAATACGCAGGGCAAGCATCAGGTGACGAGGAGCCCGGCGTCCGTTTGGGTGCACATCGTTTCGCGCCGGATGAATATGTGTCGATATATGACGAGCAAGGGCGCTTATACACGTACAAAATCGTACAACTTCGACCGATGAAACCTTCGCCAGAAAAGGCCGCTTAGCTTCTTAGGGATCTGCTCATAGGACGGATCGTATGAGCCAAACAGTGCGCTTAACGGCGACGCCCGAGAATCAATCGGCAGTCTTCTCATTCCTGGAAGATCCGAAGACGTTTGGGTCGTGCGGCGAAATACGCCGCATTGATACGCATGGCGCAGTCGTTTTTCTTGCAGGGTCCGACGCTTACAAAGTCAAGCGCGCTGTGCGATTTCCCTTCATGGACTTCTCGACTCTCGAGAAACGTCGCATTGCCTGCGAAAGTGAGCTTGCGATCAACAAGTCGAACGCGCCAGCAATCTATTTAGGCGTTATCCCCATTGTCCGAACGCCCCGCGGCCTTGCTTTGGGCGGCGCCGGCGAGATTGTCGAGTGGGCCGTGCATATGCAGCGGTTCGATGAAAGTGCAACGCTCGACCGCCTTGCCGAACGCGGCGCGCTGCGGCCGGAGTTGCTCATCCGCCTCGTCGACGCAATCTTAGATTCTCACAGTCGCGCGCCGAGGCGCGACGGCCGGGCGGCGACAGAGGCGTTGGCGCGCTATCTCGATCAGAACGAAGCCGCCTTCGCAGCGGCGCCGTCTCTCTTCGATCCCGTGCGCGCCCAACTTTTGGCAAGGGACGCACGTCTTGCTCTGGCGGCGACCAAGGATTTACTGCTCGCTCGCGGCAATGAGGATTACGTGCGTCGTTGTCATGGCGACCTCCATTTGCGCAACATCGTTTTGATTGACGACGAACCGACTTTGTTCGACGCTATCGAATTCGACGATGAGATTGCGACCGGGGACGTTCTCTACGACCTTGCCTTTCTGCTTATGGACCTCGAAGAGCGCGGGCTGCGGCAGGTCGCCAATTTGATCCTTAATCGGTATCTATGGCGCAGCGACGAGGCTCACTTGACCGGCCTCGCCGCGCTTCCAATCTTCTTGAGTATCCGCTCAGCCATCCGGGCCAAAGTCGTCGCCGCAGGACTAACACACCTTCAAGGCAAAGCCCGCAACCGTGCGCAGATGGAAGCGCGACGCTATTTTTGGTTCGCTGAGGAGTTTTTGAGACCTCAGTCTGCGAGGCTTGTCGCGGTCGGAGGCTTGTCGGGGACAGGAAAGAGCGCTCTTTCGAGCCGCATTGCCCCTCTTCTCGGCCGCGCGCCTGGCGCCATTTGGCTGCGCAGCGACATTGAGCGCAAGCGCTTGTTCGGCGTCGGCGAGATGGAGCACTTGCCGCAGGACGCGTACAGCAAAGCTGCGACGCGAGAGGTCTATGCGCTTCTTTGCCGGAAAGCGGCACTCGCTTTGAAATCGGGACAAAGCGTCATCATCGACGCTGTGCATTCGGCGCAGAGTGAACGAGACGGAATCGCTTCCGTCGCCGCTGAGCACGGCGTCGGCTTTACGGGCCTGTGGCTCGAGGCTCCATTAGAGACGAGGCTCGAGCGGGTCACGAGCCGAACGAGAGATGCCTCCGACGCCACCGCCGCAGTTGCCACCGAACAAACGAGCGACGGCCCGACCCTTTCAACTTGGCGCCGCATCGACGCCTCGGGCGGTGTCGAAGGTGTGACTCGAGCTGCGCTTCGATCTATCTCGCCCAAGACCAGACAAATTTGTCGCCCAATCTCTAAGAGACGAACATAATGACCAAACGATTGACCTATCTCGCAGTTGCCGACGCGACGGGACTTTTGCTCGGCGGGAGAGTTCCGATCATCTTGTCCCGCCGCGCGGACCGTTTGCGCGCACGGGCAAGCGTCCGCAGCCTTCCTAAGGTCGCCTAAGGTCAACGAGTCAAGGAGCCCCATTAACTTGACGCACGCCGATCTCCTGCTCGCCCTTAATCCCGGTTCTTCAAGCATAAAGCTCGCCGTCTACGAGGCGGATCGGCTGAAACCGAAAAGAATCGGCCGCGGCATGATTGACTTGCGGCGTCAGCCGCTGATTCTCCATATCACCGAGGGGCCGCAATCCTCTGAGATTCCGCTCAAAGCTGAGCTCGACGCCGATCTTCACGGTGTTGTCGACGAGACGTTAGCCTGGCTGGCCAAACATTTTTCTTTCAGTACTCTTGCCGCGATCGGACATCGCGTCGTCCATGGCGGCGACGGGTTCCTAGGGCCAGCGGTAATAGACGAAAATACGCTCGAATCTATCAACGCGCTGACGCCTCTTGCGCCGCTGCATCAGCCTCAGAGCGTCCGCCTTATTCGGGCGATCAAACATCTGCGCCCACAAGCGGTGCAGGTTGCCTCATTCGACACCGCCTTTCATCGCAGCCAAAGTGACCTCGTGCGTCGTTTCGCACTGCCGCGTCGCCTATTCGACGAGGGCGTGAAGCGATACGGCTTTCACGGCCTCTCCTATAAGTATATCGCCGCTGAGTTGGCGCGCATTGCGCCGGAAGCCGCTAAGGGCCGAGTCATCGCTGCACATTTGGGCAGTGGGGCCAGTCTATGCGCGCTGCAAGGCGGATTGAGCCGCGACACAAGCATGGGGTTTTCGACGCTGGACGGTGTCCCAATGGCGACGCGCTGCGGTTCACTCGATCCCGGCGTTCTAATACATCTCTTGAAAGAGCGTCGAATGCCGATCGAGATGCTGGAGGACATGCTCTATCATAAGTCCGGTCTGCTCGGGGTCTCGGCAATCAGCGCCGATAGCCGGATCCTTGTGTCCAGCGATGCGGAAGAGGCGCACGAAGCGCTCAATCTCTTTACTCTGCGCGTCAGCAAAGAAATCGCCTCTCTGGCGACAACCATTGGCGGCATCGACGCGATTGTGTTTACGGCTGGCATCGGCGAACATCAGCCAGCAGTGCGC
>JASLHV010000005.1 GCA_030153205.1 Roseiarcus sp.
CGTTTTCCACTTTCACGAAATCCTCTAAGCCATCCCCTATGGACTGGGACAATGTGCGTGTCTTCCTCGCCGTGGCGCGGGCGGGACAATTCGTCGCCGCAGCGAAACGGCTGCGGCTTGATCACGCCACCGTCAGCCGTCGCGTTGCGGCGTTAGAATCGGCATTGGGCGCTCGATTGTTCGATCGGCGCACGACCGGCGCAGCGCTGACTGCCGCCGGCGAAAAATTCCTGCGCGCCGCCGAGCAGATGGAAACTGCTTTTCTCCACGCTCAGGCCGAGCTTGGCGACAAAGAGGTCGAAATGACGGGCGTCGTGCGCATCGGCGCGCCGGACGGCTTCTCGACCTATTATCTCGCGCATATCTTTAGCGAGTTCCTGGCTCGCTATCCCGGCGTCCTGATCCAGCTCGTGCCAATTCCACAGGTCATGCCGTTGGCGCGGCGTGAAGTGGACATTGTCGTCGTGCTCGATAAGCCCGAGGCTGGCCGGTTCTTCGCGCGCAAACTGACGGGTTATTCGCTCGGCATCTACGCGAGCCGCGACTATCTCGCTCGCCACGGCGCGCCGCGCGATGTCGACGACCTTTTATCGCGGCGGCTTGTTGGACATGTCGAGGAACATGCTTTCTCGGGAGCGCTCGACTATGTCCGCGAACTTTTCGCCGGCGCGCCAACCGCCTTCGAATGCGCGAGCGTCGTCACGCAACTCGAAGCGCTCCGCGCCGGCCTCGGGCTCGGCGTTGTGCATGATTATATCGCGCAACGTTTTGACGATTTGGAGCGCGTGCTGCCCGAGCGCCGCGCGAAGCGCAGCTACTGGATCGTGACGCATGAAGATACGCGCGGTTTAGGCCGTATCCGTGCTGCGCATGATCATCTCATCGCCTGCGTCGAGCGCGATCGAGGACTCTTCGCCTAAAGACTAGAAGCGATAGCCGAGCCGGACGCCGGCGTTGGTCAAGCCGCGGTTCTGGGAACAAAAGCCGGCGTTGGACGAGTGCTCGATCGTCGCCATCACGCTCCAACTATCCGTCAGGCGATAGCCGAACGAGGCGGATTCATGGAACCACCAATTGCACCCAACCGTGTTCCAATCCCGCGCGACATGATCGCCGGTCTTGCCGTCGTTGATTCCGACGCCGAAAGTCGGGCTGAAGAAAATACGCGGCGTGACATCGTAGGTCCAGGCCGCCCCGCCCCAGAGATTGCTGGTCTTGCCGCCAACGCTGATCGAAGTTCCGATGTCAGGATGCGGAATGAATATATTCCAGAACGGGTCTGATGATTGCCATAGCTGCGGCGCCAAAACTTCAGCGTTGAAGTCGACCGACCCGGCCTCCGGGCTCAACGGATCATGCGCATAGACGCCGCTGCGAATTTCCCAACCCGACATTGTAGGAGCCGGTGGAACTGAGGCGGCAACATTTCCGTAAGGAGAAGGAAGGTCAGCCGCGAGCGCGGCGACCGGCGCCAGAAAAAGAAGTCCGAGCGCTGCTCTCGCCGCCAGACTCGCCACGCCGCCCCTCCAAACAAGCCGCCGCCATATGGCCCCGCAACCGCTGGACGCCGCGATCCGAGCCGCGCCGCCAAAGCCTGCAATGCACATCAATACAAGCGATTCGAACCTCGTGGCAATATGGGCTCCCGGCAGCGACCTCCTCTTTGGTTTATTCGGCCGCTTTTTGCAGCGGTGCGCGTGGCGAACGCCATTGCTCCATCAGCTTTTCGCGCTCAGCGTCGGCGGCAGCGATTCCTCGCGCTTTTACATGGCCATAGCCACGAATCTTTTCGGGCAGAGCGGCGAGCGCAAGGGCGACGGCATGATTGTCCAGGCTCAGCGCCGCCTCGAACGCGTCGCACAAGCCTTCATATTCGCTGATCAATCGGCGCTCCTCCCGCCGTTCATGCAAATAGCCAAAAGGATCGAGCGGAGTGCCCCGAACGAAGCGCAAAGCGGCCAAGTAGGGAAACACGTGGATCATCCAATGGCCGAAGCGAATCTTCCGCGCTTCGCCGGTTGTCTTGTCCTTGGGCGCGAAGAGCGGCGGCGCGAGATGGAATTCAAAACGCAGATCGCCGTCGAAAGCCGCCGCCGCCTGGCGCTGGAAGGCGCCATCGCTATAGAGCCGCGCGACTTCGTATTCATCCTTATAGGCCATGAGCTTGAAGAGGTTGCGGGCGACGGTCTCGGCTAGACCCGTCACGCCCGGCGCGCGCTTGCGTTCAGCCGCCACGACCCGTTCGACACGCTCTTGATAGCGCTTTGCATAAGCGCTGTTTTGATAGGCGGTCAGAAAATTGGCGCGACGCTTCACGATTTGATCGAGCGTCTCCGCCGCCGCGGGCTGGGCCTCCGGCTCGACTATCGACGAAACCGCTGCGGGATCGGCATAGGTCGCGCGACCCCAGTCGAACGCGGCGAGGTTCATCGCGGTTGCTTCGCCATTGAGTTCGATGGCTCGTCGGATCGCCGCTGCGGACAAGGGCACCCGCCCAGCCTGGTAAGCGTAACCGAGCATGAACATGTTCGCGCCGATGGCGTTGCCGACCAGCGCCAAAGCGGCCCGCGTCGCGTCGATGAAGCGCGCGCCGCTGCTCGCCTCAAGGATCGCGCGTCGAATGCGCTCGCCCGGCAAAGAGAAATCGGGATTGCGCGTGAATTCGCCGGGATAAATTTCAGCGTTATTGACGAAAAACCCAGTCTCGGGACGACAGGCGGCGAGAATTTTCTTCGCTCCCGAGACGACAAGATCGCAACCGAGGATCAAATCGGCCTCGCCGGCTGCGACGCGTATCGCGTGAATGTCCTCAGGCCGGCGCGCGAGTTTGACGTGGCTGAACACCGCGCCGCCCTTTTGCGCGAGCCCCGCCATATCGATCATGCCGCAGGCCTTGCCTTCGAGATGGGCCGCCATGCCGAGGATCGCGCCGATTGTCACCACGCCAGTGCCGCCAACGCCAGTAACGATAATCGAGAACGGTTTGTCGCCAATTTCTCGCGCGACGGGCTCTGGTACGGTAGGAGCCGTCGCGGCCGCCGCTTGGGCTTTCCGCAATCGCGCACCCTGCACGGTGACGAAGGACGGGCAAAAACCGTCGACGCAGGAAAAGTCCTTATTGCAGCTCGATTGATCGATCTTTCGTTTGCGGCCGAATTCGGTCTCGTTGGGCTGAACCGAAACGCAATTCGATTTCACGCCGCAATCGCCGCAACCTTCACAGACAAGCTCATTGATGAGCACGCGTTTGTCGGGATCGGGAAAAGCGCCGCGTTTGCGCCGTCGCCTTTTCTCGGCCGCACAGGTCTGATCGTAAATAATGACGCTTACGCCTTGTTCCTTGCTGATCTCCTTCTCGACCTCGATCAACTCATCGCGCGATCGTACCCTCAAGCCTTCCGGCCAATGCGTATCGGAGGGGTATTTGCCGACGTCGTCGGTCACAACGACAATCGGATTGGCGCCGTCGGCCGCCACCTGCCGGGCGATCTGCGGCACATTCAAGCCGCCTTCGTGGCGCTGGCCGCCGGTCATCGCCACAGCGTCATTGAAAAGGATTTTATAGGTGACGTTGGTTTTCGTATCGATCGCCCAACGCAACGCCAAGGCGCCGGAGTGATTGTACGTCCCATCGCCGAGATTCTGGAACACATGGCCGCGCGTCGAGAATGGCGCCTCGCCGACCCAATTGGCGCCTTCGCCACCCATCTGCGTGTAGCCGTCGGTTCCGCGGCCCATATATTGCGCCATGAAATGGCAGCCGATGCCGGCATAGGCGCGCGCGCCTTCGGGAATAACGGTCGAACGATTATGCGGGCAGCCTGAACAGAAATAGGGATTGCGCTGCGCGACCTCCTTGATTTCCGTCAGGGCGGCTTGCACGCGCCGCACATGCGCCAGCCGCGCCTCCAATTCGATGTCCGGCCGGATTTTCAACAGCCTCTCGCCAATGGCGATGGCGATGTCATGCGGCTCGAGCGCGCCTTTGACAGGAAACAGCCATTCGCCGCGCTCGTCCTTTTTCCCGATGCAAACCGGCTGGTCGGCCGTACCATAAAGCTCCTCGCGAAGCTGTACCTCGACCAAGGAACGTTTCTCTTCGACGACGATGACCAGCGAGAGACCGCGCGCGAATTCCTTGAGGCCCTGAGGTTCGATCGGCCAGGCGCAGCCGAGTTTGTACAAACGCAGGCCGAGGTCGTTGCACCGTTTTTCGTCAATCCCGAGTTCGTCAAGCGCTTGGCGGACGTCGAGATAGGACTTGCCGAGCGTAATCACCCCGATCTTGGCGTTCGCGCCGCCCGAGGCGATGACCCGATTGAGGCGATTGGCGGCAAGCCAGGCGACCATGGCCGGCCGTTTGTGCTCCTGCAGCCGTTCTTCCTGGGTGAGAATGCCGTCAGGGGTTCGAATATTGAGCCCGCCCGGCGGCATCGCAAAATCCGGCGTGATCGCCGCAACGCGATCGAGCGAGCCATCGACGACGGCCGTCGATTCGATCGTATCTTTTATACATTTCAAGCCGACCCAGACGCCGGCGTAGCGACTGAGCGCCCAGCCAAGCGCGCCGTAATCGAGAATCTCCTGAACCCCCGCCGGCGACAGGATCGGCGTCATGACGTCGACAAAGGCGAATTCGGATTGATGTGCGGTCGTCGAAGATTCCGCGGTGTGATCATCGCCCATCAAGGCGAGAACGCCGCCGTTCCTGGACGTTCCCGCAAGATTGGCATGGCGAAAGACGTCGCCGCAGCGGTCGACGCCCGGCCCCTTGCCGTACCACATGCCGAACACGCCGTCGAAGCGCCCTTCGCCGCGCATTTCCGCCTGCTGCGCCCCCCAAAGCGCCGTCGCCGCCAGTTCCTCGTTGAGCCCGGGCTCGAAATGGATATCGCTCGCCTTGAATTCCTTTTTGAGCCGCGCGAACTGCAAGTCGAGCCCGCCGAGGGGCGAGCCGCGATAGCCGGTGACCAGCCCCGCGGTATTGAGCCCGGCGCGGCGATCGCGCTCCTTTTGCGACAGGAGCAAGCGCGCCACCGCCTGCGCGCCATTCAGAAGGACCGGCGATTTTTCGAGGTCGAAACGGTCGGCAAGCGTAATGTCGGCGGGGCTGCCGTTTTGATCGGCGCTAGAAGAACGGTCGTCCATATGGGCCTCCCGGCCGAATGCTTTCGGCGCAGCGCGAGCGCTGCTTTTCGGAGGAATCTCTGCGCTTTATTGCGTCAATGCAAGGGGCGGCGGAGCAGCCGTCGCATGTCGAAGAAGCTGAGGTCCCCGTCGCAGGGCGAAGCGGCGGCTAACGCATCTTGCCCGGCGCTTGACGAGCGAGCAGATCGGGCACTGTGTAGAGGATTGCGATCGTCACGAATATTGCAATCGAAACCGCCGGGTTGAAATAGGCGGCGGGGATGGCGAGCGCGTAAAGCACTTGCGAGACACGCCCTTTCCATATCCCGCCTTGTTTCGCCTGCCGCAAAACAACGTCTTGATCTTGCTGCTGATCGATAATCCAGGAGAGCG
>JASLHV010000027.1 GCA_030153205.1 Roseiarcus sp.
TTCAACTCCTTAAGCGTGTGGGAGAATATCGTCTATGCGCGCGAGCCGTGCCGTGGCCCATTTATCGCCCAGCGCGAAGCGCGAGAGAAAGTTTTGGAGCTCAGCCGCATTCATCGGCTCGCCATCGATGCCGACGCCATCGTCGGAACTCTCTCGGTCGGTGTACGTCAACGGATCGAGATTCTAAAGTCTTTGTACCGCGACGCCAAAATTCTTATTCTCGACGAACCGACCGCCGTCCTCACGCCCCAGGAACGCGACGGCTTGTTCGACGTGATGCGGCATCTTTCCAGTGAAGGCCGCACCATTTTATTCGTCACGCATAAGCTCAATGAAGTGATGGCGATTACCGACCGCGTCACGGTGCTTCGCGACGGACGCGTGGTCGAAAGAATGAAAACCTCAGAGACAAGCCCGCGCGAGATCGTACGCGCCATGACGGGCCGTAGCGTCAATCTCAAAATCGACAAAGCGCCGTCGCGCCCCGGAGCGCCGGCGCTCGAAGCCGTCAGCCTGACGGTCACGACGCCGGCCGGCAAGCCGGCGGTCGATAAAGCCTCTTTCTCGGTTTGCGCCGGCGAGATTGTCGGCATCGCCGGCGTTGCAGGCAATGGCCAGAGCGAACTGGTCGAGGCGCTGGTCGGGCTTCGGCTTGCCGATTCCGGAATTGTGCGCATAGCCGGACAGGACGTCACCACGATGGATGTCGCCTCGCGACGAGCGGCGGGGGTCGCCTATGTGCCGGAAGATCGCGCCCTTGTCGGCTCGGCGCTCGCGGCCAGCGCCAGCGAGAATCTGGCGATGGGCTTTCACCGCCAATCCCCCATCGGCCGCGGCTGGCTGGTTGACGCGAAGGCGATGGCGGCGAGAGCGCGCTTCCTGATCGAGAAATTTTCCGTCAAAATCGCTAGCGAAAGCGCGCCTGTCGGCTCCCTCTCGGGCGGCAATCTGCAAAAGGTCGTGACGGCGCGCGAGCTCTCGCATGAGGCGCCGGTGCTGATCGCGGAACAGCCGACGCGGGGCGTCGATGTCGGCGCCACCGAATTCATTCACGCTCAACTCGTCGCCGAGCGCGATAAAGGCCGAGCGGTTTTGTTGATCTCCGCCGAACTCAACGAAATTCTCGCGCTCAGCGACCGCGTTCTCGTGATGTACGAAGGACGTATTTTCGCCGAAGTGCCGCGAGCCCAGGCGAGCGAAGAAACGCTGGGTTTATTGATGGCTGGACGAATGCCGGAGGCGGCGTGAGCCCGACCTCCGCGGCTCGTCTCTCGCGCTTACGCCTGCCGCCCGCGGCGACGGCGATCGCGGTTGCGGTCTTCACCGGGGGCGCATTGGTCTTGGCGTCCGGCGCCAATCCCTTCCGGGCCTATTATGAAATCGTCGTCGGCTCGCTGAGTTTGGCGTCTCTGCCGGATACGTTGAACTGGGGCGCGCCGCTCGTCGGCATGGCCATCGCCGCATCGCTTCCCTTGCGCGGCGGCATGATCAATCTCGGCGGCGACGGTCAGTTGGTGATTGGCGGACTAGTGTCAGCGCTTGTCGCCTTGTACTTACCGGCGCCAGGGCTGGTCGCGGCGATCGTCGCGATGATCGCCGCCGCGATCGCCGCTGGGCTTTACGCATGGCTCGCCGCCTGGGGCGAAACGCGCCACGGCATTCCGATGCTCGTTTCGAGTCTTCTGCTCAATTATCCCGCAGTGGGCGTCTGCTCTTACATCGTGCGCTTCGTATTGCGCGACACGGCGACAGGTTTGCCGCAAACCAAGATGATCCCGGAGGGGACGCGTCTTTTGACGATCGCGGGACCCTTGAACGTCGGTATGCTGATTATCGCCGCGATCGCGGTCGCTGTGATCTTCATCGATCGCCGCGCGATCATCGGCTATGAGCTTCGCCTCAGAGGCGTCAACAAGCGTTTCGCGGGCTACGGCGGCGTCAAGCTGGACGCTCAGGCGATGCGCGTCATGTTCGCGAGCGGCGCTATCGCGGGACTTGTCGGCGCGATCCTCGTACTGGGCTCCGAATTTCGCTTTATCGACGGCGCTCTGCTCCTGCCGAACTATACTTATTCCGGCTTGATGGCCGCCCTGCTTGCCGGCGGCGAACCGATCGGGACGATCGCCGCCGGTCTATTCTTCGCCGCCTTGCAGACCGGCGGCTTCGCCATGCAGCGCGAGACGACGATCCCGCGGGTTTTGACCCGCGTTCTTGAATCGATCGTCATCCTATTCCTGGCGGTGCGTCACGGCGTCGGCAGGCGTAGCTCATGAGCGGCCTCATCACGCCATTTCTGATGCAATCGGCCGTCCAAGCGATTACGCCGATTCTCCTTGCTGCCCTCGCCGGCTCGCTTTGCCAAAGGGTTGGCGTCTTTAACGTCGCGCTCGAGGGTCACATTCTGATCGGGGCGTTCGCGGCGATCGTCGGCAGCTATTTTACCCAAAGCGCCGCTGGCGGCGTCGCGGCGGCGGTCGCGGCGGCGATTGTCTTTTCATTGATCCTCGCCTATGGCGCGACAATCTTTCGCGGCGATCAGGTGGTGATCTGTATCGGAATGAATGTTCTCGCATCGGGGCTCACCGCTTATCTCTTGCGCGTACTCTTCGGCGTGAGCGGCGTTTTCAGCGACCCTTCGGTGGTGAGCCTAAGCAAGATACGGCTTCCCGCGCTTCGAGAGATTCCAATCATAGGGTGGGGCTTTGCGAGCCAGACACCGGTCACCTGGCTGGCCTGGGCGCTTGTGGCGGTTGTCAGCGTCGTCCTCTTTCGGACGCCGATTGGACTGCGGCTTCGCGGCGTCGGCGAACAACCAGACGCTGCAGAAACGCTCGGCGTCGATGTGACGATGTACCGCGTCGTGACGGTGCTCCTCGCCGGCGCCTTATGCGGATTGGCCGGCGCGCAATTGTCGCTCGGCGCGGTCAGCGTCTTCGCCGAGGATATGAGCGCCGGGCGCGGCTGGATCGCGGTCGTTGCGGTGATGCTCGGACGCGCAAATCCGGTCTATGCGGCAGGGGCTTGCGTATTGTTTGGCGTCGCCGACGCCTTCGGCGTCCGGTTGCAGGGCGAAGGACTGCCCAATCAGTTGACCGACATTGCGCCTTACGTCGTAACGCTTGCGGCTTTGGTTATCAGCCACCGGAGACGCGCCAGAGCCGTTCTGCCTTCCATCGAAGTTGAAGCCGCATCGCCCGGAGGGATCGCCGCGCCGTCGCCAGATACGCGATGACGCCGGCGAGAAAGGAATTCATCCGTGACCGACATCTGCCGCATGATTCTCGACGTCGACACCGGCATCGACGACGCCATGGCGATTCTCTATGCGCTGAACCGACCGGGGATCCGCCTCGAGGCGCTGACGACGACCTTCGGCAATACGGATGTCGATAGAGCGACGGCCAACACGCTTCGTATTCTCGAGCTTGCCGGGCGTCCCGACATTCCGGTCGCGCGAGGGCCCGGCCGCTCCCTGCTCAAGCCCTTCGTCAAGGGCGCCGTTCATGTCCACGGCGACAACGGACTTGGCGACATCATTCTGCCCGAGCCGAAAATCAAGGCCGTCGCGGAACATGCGAGCGATCTCATGATCCGTATGGCGCGCGAGAATCCCGGCGAAATCACGCTTTGTCCGGTCGGACCGATCACCAATGTGGCGATCGCTCTCGCCAAGGAGCCTGACGTAGCGCCGCTGTTCAAGGAAATCGTCGTCATGGGCAGCACGATATTTCATCCCGGCATTCAAGGGATTGCGACGCCGATCGCCGATGCAAACTTTTGGAACGATCCCGAAGCGGCCGAGATCGTCTTGCGCTCCGGCGCCAAGATCACGCTGGTCGGCATGGATGTGACGATGAAAGTTCTCCTGACCAAACCGATGCGCGAAGAGATCGCCCGGGAGGGCGGTGGCGTCGGCGAAACGATGATGAGAATATCGGAATTCTACGTACGTTCGTATGAAACAATGCACCCTGGAATCGCCGGCTGCGGATTGCACGACCCTCTGGCCGTGGCTATCGCCGAAGACCCGACTTTGGCGAGAATGGAGCCGATGTGCGTCGACATCGAACTCTCCGGGGCGCTGACGCGCGGGGCGACGATCGCGGATCGAAGACGCAGCGTTGCGCTCGAGCGGCGT
>JASLHV010000033.1 GCA_030153205.1 Roseiarcus sp.
GATCCGGTGACGCATGAGCCGGATTTCGACGATGATTCGAAAACCGAAAATACCCGCATCGCCTATCCGCTCGATTTCGTCGCCAATGCTTCGCGGACCGGACGCGACGGGCGGCCGCGCAATATCGTCATGCTGACGTGCGACGCGTTCGGCGTGTTGCCGCCGATCGCCAAGCTCGATCCGAGCCAGGCGATGTACCATTTCCTGTCGGGCTATACCGCGAAGGTCGCCGGCACCGAGAAGGGCGTGACCGAGCCGCAGGCGACGTTCTCGACCTGTTTCGGCGCGCCTTTCATGCCGCGCCATCCGTCGGTTTATGGCAATCTCTTGCGCGATCTCATCGAGAAGCACCATGTCGATTGCTGGCTGGTCAATACCGGCTGGACCGGCGGAAAACATGGCGTCGGCCGGCGCATGCCGATCCGGGTGACGCGCAGGCTGCTCGCCGCCGCGCTCGACGGCTCGCTCAATCGCGCCAATTTCCGCTCCGATCCCTATTTCGGCCTCGCCGTGCCGACCCGCGTTCCCGGCGTCGAGCCGCATATTCTCGAGCCGATCAAGACTTGGGCGAGCAAGGCGGAATTCGCCGAGACCGCGAAGAAGCTCATCGCCATGTTCCGCGAGAATTTCGTCAAATTCGAGCGCCATGTCGACGAGGAGGTGCGCAGCGCCGGGCCGACCCCGCGTATCGCGGCGGTGTGAGGCCGTTCACCCCGCGAAGCGGGGAGAAGAAGATTTCGGGACGATCGAGGATCGCGGCGAGCGCGTCGTGGCGGATTGCTGCGCTACCCAGGCGCGCGCGCGCCTTCGACCTCCTCGAGCCAGAGAAACGAATCGTTATCAGGAGATTGTCGGGCGAGCGTCAGGCTTCATATGTCTGCCGGCGAGAGCGAGGCCGAAAGACTTACAGCGAAATTTCGGCAGATCGTGTTTGGTTCAGTGCAACTGAGGCGGATTTCTTCATTGATTTCTTGGCAGAGCGAGGCGCGAGAAGAATTTGAAGTCAAGGAGACGCGGAGCGTCCCGCCTCCGGCGGCGCGCCTTCGGCGCGTCCTTGAGTTCAAATTCTTCTCGCGCACAATGGCTGCCAGGCAATCAATGAGGACGTGGCGCTGAATCAGCGCCGGTAGGACGAACGTACCTTCGCGAGATTGCGTCGCCCTATCCGGCCCCAAATCAAAGGACGGGCGTCTTCGACGCCCTATGGGGCCACGTTTCCCCGTGAAACAGGGAGAAGGAAGCTATGCCGCCACGAGGCGGTTGATGATCGCCAGCACAATCAGCAGCGCTATCCCGAGGCCGAGGCTCCAGGCGATGAGTTTCTTTTCGATCGGCAGTAGCGGTTCGGAATAGAGCGCCGGCGCTTCGGCGGCTTTGTTGTCGAGATCGGACATTTTTCAAAAACTCCGTAAGCGCGCTCAACCGGCGAGCGGCGGCGTCACGCCGGCGAAGAACAGCCACGAGATGACGAGGCCGACCCAGATCACGAAGCCGAAGAGGCTGACGACATAGACGGCGGCGAGCCTTGCGAAGCCCTCGCGCCACAGGCGACGAAAGTCGCTGAGCACGCCGATCGAGAAGAAGGTGAGGATGAAGAAGATGGTGCGATAGGCGTTGGCTTCGCCGATCGCCGCCGGCAGTTTTGCGCCGAGGTCTTTCGGCAAGCCCAAAGCGAGGGCGAGGCCGATCGCGAAAGTGACGATGAAGCCAATGATGAATTTTGGAAACCGCGCCCAGATTTCCGATGCGCGGGCCTTGTCGGCGCTGTTCGTGCGATTGATGTGGTTCGTCCAGATATAGCCGAGGACGAAGGCCCAGATTCCGATGAAAATATCGATGAAGACCTTGATCGTCGCGGTGACGCCGAGCAGCCAGCCTGCTTGATAGGTGACGCCTTCGGCGGCGGATTTGGCGAGGATCAGGGATTCCGTCATGCCGCCGCCGGCGACGGCGGCGCCATCAGTCTTGATGGAGAGACCGATCCAGGCGGCGGCGACCATCGGCTCCTTCCAGAGGAAAGTCTGCGCCAGGAAGGGCAGGATCAATACTTCGACCACGGCGAAAATGACGACGAGCGAGGAGACCAGGACAGGTACGATCGGCCTTGCCCGGATCGCGCCGCCGACGGCGATGGCGGCAGAGACGCCGCAGATCGAAATGCCGGAGGCGAGCGGCGCCGCCCATTCGCGCGGAAAGCCGAACCATTTGCGGGCGACGTAATAGACGACCGCCCAATAGATCAGATACGCCTCGATGATCGCCGCGACGCCGCGCAGCAGCAGCGAAGAGGCGAGGTTGAGCTTGCCCGCCGCGGTGACGGCGAGAAAGCCGCCGAGGATGACGATGGCGATCTTGACGTAGAAGTCCGGCCGGATCGCCGCGCGCAACCAATCGGCGAAAGCGGGAAAGACATTGGCGATGACGAGGCCCACGACGAGCGCGACGATATAACCGCCTTCATTGGTCAGTTTCAGCGACCAGCCGATGCCGAATTTTTGCAGATCGGCGGGCGTAACGGCGGCGAGATAGGCGTTGGCGCCGACGATCCAGCTCGCATAGGCGATCCAGAAGACGGCTGTGAAGGCGATGGCGAAGCGGCGAACGTCCTGGCCGAGCGCGAGAGCTGCGGCGCCGAGAACGACGAGAGGCGCGGCATAGGTCGCCAGAAGCGCGCTGATGCCGCCGAGATTGGCGTAAGTTTTGGAGACGGTCGAGAGCGCCTTGGCCGGATCGATCCAAACCGAGGTCGACGCCGTCCAGCCGAGGAGGTCGGCGCCCCAGAGGCTGGCGAGGCCAAGCGCAAAGATCGCAAGGCCAATCAGGACGGAGAGCCAGTCTTCGGTGGCGGTGATGCTGACCCGCCGCGCATCAGCGGCGAGAGATTCTGTAGCGGCGGACATGGCGGGGACGCTCCAGCCAGCGGGAAGCCGGCTCCCTATAGTCTATAATTTATATAGAATGACCGCTACGTCAAGACGAGCGCAATGAAGACGCCGCCGCCTAGGCGTGAATCGCGTCGAGCTCCGGCAGCAGGACGACGCTTTCCTGCTCGTTGGGATCGGTGCGGGCGATGACGGCGAGGCACGGCTCGGTCTTGCTCGCATTGTACGGCAGGTGGGGCACATTGGCCGGGATGTGGACGAAGTCGCCCGCGCGGCTGACGAGATGCTGTTCGAGCCGGTCGCCGAAATACATGCCGGCCTCGCCGCTCAGGACATAAAGCGCTGTCTCATGCGCTTCATGCTTATGCGCCTTGGCGCGGGCGCCGGGCGGGATGGTGATGATCTGGAGGTGGATGGCCTTCGCCCCCACCGTCTCAGCCGAAATCCCCTGCGCGTAGGAAAGGCCCTGCTTGCCGATGAAAGGCGCGCCGGCCTTCACCACTGTGCAGGTCGCGGGCGCCTCGGCGACGTCGCTGCTTGGGGACATGACTCGTTCCTCCTCGGTGGAAGCCGGCATCCTAGCGCCAAACCCGGCCATTCGGAGCCTGCTTGTTTCGCGTATTTCGGGCTTGACAGGCGCCCATTTGTAGTATCGTATATCGTATACGATTTAAGAGGAGAGGATCATGACCACTGGCTGGCGCGGCGTATTTCCGGCGGCGACGACCCAATTCAAGGCCGATTTGACGGTCGACAGCGCGGCGACGCAGCGCAGCCTCGACGCCTTGATCAACGACGGCGTCAACGGGCTGATCATGCTCGGCACCTGCGGCGAGAACAATTCGCTCGATCCCGAGGAAAAGCGCGCCGTGCTCAAGGCGGCGGTCGAAGTCGTCGACCGCCGCGTTCCGATCGTCGTCGGCGTTTCCGAATTGGATACGCGCCGCGCCGTCGCTTTCGCCCGGGACGCCGAGGCGATCGGCGCTGACGGCCTTATGGCTCTGCCGGCCATGGTCTATGTGCCGAAGCCGGAGGAGCTCGTCGCGCATTTCCGCGCTATCGCGAAAGCGACAAGCCTGCCGATCATGCTCTACAACAATCCGCCGGCCTATCGCGTCGCCATCGGCGTCGACGTACTCAAGGCGCTGGTGGAGGTCCCGAACATCAAGGCCGTGAAGGAAAGCGCGCCCGACCCGCGCCGCTTTACCGATCTCGTCAATGAATTCGGCGACCGTTTCGATCTCTTCGCGGGTCTTGACGATATCGCGCTCGAGGGACTGATGCTCGGCGCGAAAGGCTGGGTCTCCGGCCTCACCAGCGCCTTCCCGCGCGAGTCGGTTGAACTCGTCGCCGCAGCGGAACGCGGCGACTGGGAGCGCGCGCGGCGGATCTATCGCTGGTTCATGCCGCTGCTTCATCTCGATGCGGAGCATGATCTCGTGCAATCGATCAAGCTCGCCGAACAGATCATGGGTCGCGGCTCGGAGCGGGTCAGGATGCCGCGTCTGCCGCTGTCGGGCGCGCGCCGCGCCGAGGTCATCGCCATGGTCGAGAAAGCGGC
>JASLHV010000050.1 GCA_030153205.1 Roseiarcus sp.
CGTGTTCGATCCGCGCCGCCCATTTGGTCAGACGGCTGAGGACACCGAGTTGGTCGGGCAATTCATGCAAATGGCCTCGTCCTTTGCCCAGGAAGGCGCTCGGCGTTTGCCCGGTCAGGCAAAGAACCGGCGCGTTGCAGCCGAGCGCCGTGCAAAGCGCGGCGCCCGTGTTCAGAACGCCAGGTCCCGGCACAACGGCATAGACGCCGGGCCGGCCGGTGGAGCGGGCGTAGCCGAAAGCCATATAGCCGCAAGCTTGTTCGTGACGCGCGCCATAGGTTCGGATTTTGTCGCTACGCTGCTGCAAAGCGTCGAAGAGCGAATAGATCTGCGCGCCGGGAAGACCGAAAACAGTGTTGACGCCATTGGCGATGAGCTGTTCGACAATCGCCGTGGCGCCAGTCATCTCAGCGGGCGCTGCATCTTCAGACATTTCGACGAATTCCTCCCAGAAGCGACTTAACGTGCGATCGCGCCGTCTCCGCCGCGCCACCGCGTCGAAAAGCGACAGCCTGAGGAAAGATTCAAGACCTAACTCTTAGTGCATTCGAGAATAACGATAGTGCTCGACACAGGAGCGACAGTGTCGCCGTCTCATCGGACCATGGAAGCCGCGCGGCCCAACAACGTTGTCCGCACGGGTCATGACGAGACGCTCGCGCTCAACCCGCAGCTTGCGGAGGCGCTGAATAATCTTGGCGATGCTCTCAAAGGCCAAGGCCGCCTTGCCGAGGCCTTGGCCTGTTATGAGCAGGCCCTGGTGCTCAATCCTGATAGCGTCGCGGTGCTCAACAACCTTGCCGACGCGCTCCTCGGCCTTGGCCGCCTCGCCGAAGCTGTGGCGAGCTACGATAAGGCGCTCACGATCGCGCCAAAGTCTCTCGTCGCGCTCAACAACCGCGGCAACGCCTTGCGATTCCTCAGGCGCCATGAGGAGGCTCTGGCGAGCTACAGCGCCGCGCTCGCTCTCGAACCGACATTGGCCGAGACGTACAATAATCGTGGCGGCGCCTTCGCTGATCTCAAGCGTTTTCGCGAAGCTTTAGCGGACTACGATCGCACGCTCGCCTTGAGACCCGATTTTCTCCCAGCTCTGGTCAATCGCGGCGGCGCTCTTCGCGAATTGAAACGACCGGCGGAAGCGCTGGAAAGCTGTGACAGAGCCCTCGCCCTCGCGCCCGACTGCGCGGAAGCGTGGAACAATCGCAGCAATGCGCTCATCGATCTTAACCGTGCCGACGAAGCCCTCGCCGACTGCGATAAAGCCATCGCTCTCAAGCCCGATTACGCGGAGGCCTACGAAGGCAAGGGCGTGAAATTGATGTTCCTCGGCCGTTTTGAGGAAGCATCGCTTGCGATTGAAACTGCGATCGCCATGACGCCGAGACGGGCGCGCTTCTACTACAACCTCGCGTTATCAAAGCGGTTGTCGACCACCGATCGATATTTCGTCATGATGGAGAACTTGGAGCGCGATATTTCTTCTCTCGACGAAGAAGAGCAAATTTTCTTGCACTTCGCATTGGGAAAGGCGCTGAGGGACGTCGGTGATCACGAGGGATCGTTCCGTCATCTTATCGCCGGCAACGCGCTTAAGCGAAAGCAAATCGCCTATGACGGCGAAGCAACGCGCAAAGCCCTCGATTGTACCCGGTCGATCTTCACCGGCCAACTGATGCGCCGAAACGAAGGCGCAGGAGATGCTTCAGAGATTCCTATATTCATTGTCGGAATGCCGAGATCGGGAACAACGCTGGTAGAGCAAATCTTGGCGAGCCATCCGAAAGTATTCGCGGCTGGCGAACGCGATGATTTTTCCGCCGCCGTCAAAAGGCTCAGCGCAGACCAAGACGGCGCATCGCATTTTCCAGAGAGTGTTTCATTCCTGTCCGCAGAGGCGTTGCGTCGGCTCGGCGCTGACTATATCGGCAGACTCCAGGCGCTCGCGCCCGGTGCGGAAAAAATCACGGACAAGATGCCGGAGAACTTTCGCTTCGTCGGGCTCATTCATCTCGCCTTGCCGAAAGCGCGGATCATCCACCTACGCCGCGATCCGGTAGACACCTGCCTCTCCTGCTTCGCCACATTGTTTTATGAAAACCTTAACCATACGTACGACCTAAAAGAACTCGGCCGATACTACCGAGCCTATGAGCGTTTGATGGGCCATTGGCGAGAGATTTTGCCGCCCGATATGATGCTCGAGGTGCAATACGAGGAGGTTGTCAGCGATCTCGAGGTCCAGGGCCGCCGCATTGTCGCGCATTGTGGCCTCGAATGGGACGCTCGCTGTCTCGATTTCCATCAGACGGAGCGGCCCGTTCGGACCGCAAGCATGGGCCAGGTGCGCCAGCCGCTTTATAAGACTTCGGTTGGACGCTGGCGCGCCCACGAGAAGCAGCTTGGCGCCTTGCTCGATGAACTGGACGCCTGACGGCGGATGCGACTACTCGCGCGGAGGTTCGGTTGGAGGCGGAGGTCCAGCGTCCGCCATGGGCGCGGGAGGCGCCGGCGGACGAGACATGCCGCTAGGCGGCAGGAGCGGCGGCGCGTTCCCCCGCCCATTTGGAACCTCTACCGGAACGGGCCGCGGCGGAGCCGCCACTTCCTCTCGGCCTTTACCGTATTCGGTCACATAAACCGAGGCCATTTGCTTGTCGTCGTCGGCCGCGCCGCCGAAATCCTTATTAAAGAGATCGATCATCCATTGGTCTTTGGCGCCATGCGCGGCATTTTTAGCGATGGTCAACCACATCAAACCATGTGCTCTTTGGCGCGGCACGCCATCGCCGACGAACAGAAGATGTCCGAGCACGGCTTGGGCAGGGCGATGGTGTTTCTCAGCCGCCAGCGATAGCCAACGCGCGGCGCGCATGTTGTTTTTTTCTAGCCCGCCAACACCGTCCATATACATACGCGCGAGATTGTACTGAGCATCCGGATCGCCGAAAGTCGTCGCCGCATACATAAACAATTCAAAGGCCCTGTCGGGATCGGCCTGGATCGGCGAATTGGCGATGCCATTCAGGCTGTAGATGCCGATCGCGACGATTGCGTTGGAGACCGCCCCAAGATCCCGCCTGTCGGACTCGTCTTCGCTATAGTTACGGACGATCTGATCGAAATATTCGTAGGCCTTGAGATCGTCATGCGGGACGCCGTCGCCATCGGCGTACATCCGTCCAAGCTTCCACTGTGCGAGAGACTGGCCGCCTTCGGCCGCATATTTCAGCGCTTCGATCGACGATTTGGAATCGCCCGCGCGCAACTCCTCGATCCCCATACGCAGCGCCTGCTGCGCGCTTTTGAACAGCCTTAGGGGGATTTTCTCGATCGGCGATGGTTGCGAACCGTCCAGTGCCCATGCCGCGCCGGGGGAGCTCAGCGCCAGGGCAAGGACCAAGGGCGCAAGGCGACGCGTCCAAGGCGACCATCTGTCGACGGCAATAGACCGCGAACACACGCAGCCGCCCTCTCCGCCGCCAATCTCCAACGCGCCCATACAAGCTCCAATAGTCGCCTTTTCGCGATCAACCCGGCGATCAAGATCGAAAAGACGACGCCAAAGCTATGACTTTCGTCATCTTGCAGAAACGAAATTAGCGCGTGGTTTATGGCGCAATCGCGGCGCGTTAAAGCAAGAAATCAGGCCGTTTACACTTGCCCGGGCGCTGTTGCGTATTTGCAACGAATTATGATCGACTCTGGAATTTTAAGTTGTCTTCTTGTGACTCAGCGCCGTCTCGATGCGCTGCAAAGCAACCTCTATTTTGCCGAGCCGGTCGACTGCGAGTTCCCGTCGCTCCCGTATCTCTTCGACGACTTCTTCTGGCGCGCGTCGTAGAAAATCGAGGTTGCCCAGCTTGTTGTCGATCTGGCCGATCTCCTTTTGCTCACGCTCGCGTTCCTTGGCGAGACGTCCGCGCTCAAGGGTCAAGTCGACAATGCCCGCCAAAGGCAACGCCGCTAATGCGCCGCGCGAGAGGATTTGAGCCGAGCCCAATGGCGCCGATGCTGCGAAGCTGATGTCGGAGAGACGCGCCAGACGTTTAATCGTCTCGCCCCAGCGTTCGACATGGGCGGTGACGTCCGCGCTCGGGGCGACTAGAACGAGCGGCGCGAGAGTCGCGGCAGGAACTCGCATCTCCGAGCGGACGGACCGGATGTCGGAGACGAGATCGATCATCCAACTGATCTCAGCCTCCGCTGCCGCGTCCGCTAGGCCAGTTCTTTCAGGCCAAGGCCCCAGCGCCAGAAGACTGTCGCGCGTCGGTCCGGCGGCGCCCGTCACCGCCCATAGCTCCTCCGTCAGAAATGGCATGAAGGGGTGCAGGAGGCCGATAATAACATCGAGGACCGAGGCAATAGTCGCCTGGGCTTCCGCCTTCGCAGGACTTTCAGGTCCCTGCAGGACCGGCTTGGCCAATTCCAAGTGCCAGTCGCAGAAGACGTTCCAGACGAAGCGATAGACAAAATTCGCAGCGTCATTGAACCGGAAGGCTTCGATGGCCGCGCCGGTTTCGGCCACGGCTTTCGCCGCCTCCCCAAGAATCCAGCGATTGAGCGGCTCGTTCACAGCCCTTGGATCGAAATCGGCCTTGCGAACGCAACCGTTCATCTCGGCGAAGCGCGCGGCGTTCCAAAGCTTGGTGGCGAAATTGCGGTAGCCCTCGATGCGGCTTTCCGAGAGCTTGATGTCGCGCCCTTGCGCGGCCATGGCGGCCAAGGTGAAACGCAAAGCGTCGGCGCCATAGCGCTCGATAAGGTCGAGAGGGTCGATGACGTTGCCCTTAGACTTCGACATTTTCGCGCCCTTTTCGTCGCGAACCAGGGCATGGATGTAGACGTCACGGAAAGGTATTTCGTGCCGAAAATGCAGACCCATCATCATCATCCGGGCGACCCAGAAAAAAATGATATCGAAACCGGTGACGAGTACATTGTTGGGATAGAAACGCTCGAGCTCAGGCGTCTCATCGGGCCAACCGAGCGTTGAGAACGGCCAGAGCGCGGAGGAGAACCAAGTGTCGAGAACATCCTCGTCGCGCCAGACGCCGATGACGCCTTCTCCGAAACGGATCACCGATTCTTCCGGGCCGGAGACGATCGCAACAGGGAATCCGTAAAGCTCCTCGGCTTTTCTAAGAGCTTCCGCCTCTGATTCCTCGACAAAAGTTTCGTATTTGTCGATTCCCTTTTTCGCGGCGCCCTGCGGCGTCAAGGAGACTTTGATCTTGCCAGGTTCGATATATTCGGGCCCGTACCACGCCGGTATCTGATGGCCCCACCAAAGCTGGCGGGAGACGCACCAGGGCTGAATATTCTCGAGCCAATCAAAATAAGTCTCCTCCCAAATCTTCGGCGTGATCACGGTCTTTCCATCCCGCACCGCTTGCAGGGCCGGCTGCGCCATAGTCTTTGCGTCAACGTACCACTGGTCGGTCAACCACGGCTCAATCACCGAATTCGATCGATCGCCATGAGGAACCATATGCGCGTGCGGCTCGATTTTTTCCAACCGCCCATGCGCAGCCATGATGGCGACGATGCGTTTGCGGGCTTCGAAACGGTCGAGACCATCCAGCGCCATGACGAGGTCCTTGCCGTCGTCTCCGGCGCCCTGCAGGAAGGCTTCGTTGTCCTTCAGGAACAACCCGGCCTCGGGGTCCAATATATTGATCTGCCGGACCCCCTCGGCCGCGTGCCGCTTCCCGACCTCAAAATCGTTGAAATCGTGAGCGGGCGTGATCTTGACCGCGCCGGTCCCCTTCTCGGGGTCGGAATATTCGTCCGCCACGATCGCAATGAGTCGCCCGACCAGAGGCAGACGGACTTTCCTGCCTTGCAGGTGCTTGTAACGTTCATCGTCAGGGTGAACGGCGACGCCCGTGTCGCCAAGCATCGTCTCCGGTCGCGTCGTCGCGACGGTGACTTTCTCCCCCGTCTCTCGCCCCGCGTCGTCGACGACCGGATAGTCGAAATAGTACAAATGTCCGTTCGGATTCTTATCGAGAACCTTGCGGAGCGCAGCTTCGTCCAAGGGCGCGCCGTCCTCTCGAGACCATTTGAACGAGCCTTTGCACTCCACTGGGACGACTTCGAGGTCTGAAATCGCGGTCTGGAATTTCGGGTCCCAATTGACGAGTCGCTTATCCTTGTAGAGCAGCCCATCGCGATAAAGCTGCACGAAAACCTTGAGCACTGCTTTGGAAAGGCCCTCGTCCATCGTGAAGCGCTCGCGACTCCAGTCGCAGGAAGCCCCGAGCCGCTTCAACTGGCTGACGATCGCGCCGCCGGATTCGGCTTTCCACGCCCAGACCCTTTTTAAAAATTCTTCACGCCCCAATTCGCGTCGGCCCGGCTCCTGGCGCTCCATCAATTGGCGCTCGACAACCATTTGAGTCGCGATGCCCGCGTGGTCGGTGCCAGGCTGCCAGAGGACGTCCTTGCCCTTCATGCGCCAGTAACGGCAGAGAATATCCTGCAAGGTATTGTTGAGCGCGTGACCCATATGCAGATTGCCGGTCACGTTTGGCGGCGGAATCACGATGCAGAAGGGCTCGGACCCAGCGCGTTCAGGCCGGCCGGCGCGAAAAGCGCCCACCTTTTCCCAAAGCGTCGAAATGCGACCCTCCACGGCGGCGGGGTCGAACGTCTTATCCATCATGAAAGGGTCCGAAACTCTTTGCGCCTTGGGAGGCGACCGTCTCCCTTGACCTTGTAAGGCGAAATCAGCCGAGGTCGCGAGCGCAACCTAATCGCGCTGCGCTTAAAGCCTCAGCAGCGCAGCAAAGTCAACGCGGCGCCGCAAGCGTCAACGGGGAGAGGAAATCGCGCTAGCGGCCGCCGCGCGCCACACGCTGGATTTCAGCCCGCACCAGGCTCTCGACCACGCTTGGAAGATTATCGTCGAGCCAAGCCTTCAACATGGGCCGGATCATTTCGCGGACTGCGTCTTCGATCATGGTTGAATTCTGAACGGCGACGCCAACCGAAAGCGCCTCGAAGGAACTCGCAATCGCGGCTTGCGCCTCTGGCGACACTAAGGGTTCGCCATGGGCAGGCGTTTCGCTCTCTGCCGACGGTTCTTGATCGAATGTCGGCGCGGCGAAAGGCTGAGCGGAAACAGTCTTTTGAAAAGTCTCGGCTTCAGGGCGTGGCCAGACGACACGCGGTATCACCGGGGGGTCGCTTCGCTCCGCCATTGCCGGTTGCGGCTCTGATGGGGGCGCCGCGGGCGAAGGCTCCGGAGCGGCCGCCGGTTGGGGAGCGCTTGCTGCAGGAGCGGGGGTCGGCCCCGGCCGATCCTCGGAAATGATATTGCGGATGGAAGCGAGAATTTCTTCCATCGAAGGCTCATAAGCGCGCTGAGCGCGATGCAAGGCGTCGAGGTCGTAGGATGAATTAGCTGCGCTCATGGCCTCTTGAACCTTTCGGCGCCATTCGCGCCGGCTTCCCCCCACCCGTCCGCCGCGCCGACGCGCCATACAGGTAGGTTAAGAATCACTAACTGAGTCGCAAATGTGGCGTCCACTCGATTGTCGAGACATAGTTGAGCTTTAGACAGAAAAGAGATTGAGAATGTAATGAGCTCCATGGCTGTCGAGCTCGGTCCGCCAATCCCTTACTTTCCGTCCGGCGTGCGCAGCCCGATCCACTTGTCCTTGACCTGATCGAAATGGACTCGCGGGTCGTATTGCGCGACGCCCACGCCGAGATTGACTGTCGATAGCCGACCCGTCGCCGACAGCAAGGAAAAGGACGCTACGACCTGATCGTGTTCCGCCGACACGAGCTGCACACGGGCGTTCAAGAGCGTCTGCTGCGCGTTAAGAACGTCCAGCGTTGTGCGCTGTCCGACCTTCGCTTCCTCGCGCACGCCGGCAAGAGCGACGGCGGCGGCGTCGACCTGCGCCTTCGACGATTTGATCACAGCCGGCGAGACGCTGAACAACCACCAGGCCGACACAACCGCGGCGCGTACGGCGTCGCGTTGCTGGTCCGCCTGCAGTTCCGTTTGGCTTAGCTGCTCCTTGGCCTGACGCGTTGACGCGTATTCGGCGCCGCCTTGGAAGATCGGGATGGTCAATTGCGCCACCGCCGTCGCATTGAAAACGCGGTTGGGAATGACCTGAATCGACGACGAGTCCCATTGCTGGCCAACTTGCACTTGAGCGCTCAACGTCGGCAGAAGCGCGCCTTCTACGATCTTCACATTGAGCTCCGCCGCGTCGACGCCGTGCAAGGCGCCGACAATGGCCGGGTGCTCCACTTGCGAGATAGCCACGGCGTCCGGCAGAGTTTTGGGAAGAACTCTATCGAGCGGTTTGACCGGCGCGAGGTTCTTCGGCTCGTCGCCGATCGTCTGGCGATAGCTTGCGATCGAGCTCTGCAAAGTGGACTGCGCGCTCAGCGCCTGCGCCTCAGCGCCGGCGAGACTGGCTTGTGCCTGGGCGACATCGGTTTTGGTGACTTCGCCGACGTTGAAGCGATCTTGGGTCTGCCGCAATTGCTCGCGCAACACGTCGACGTTGGCGCGGTTGAGCGACAGGATCGCCGAATCACGCAGCACATTCATGTAGAATGTGACGGCGTTCAGAAGAACATTCTGCTCGGTATTGCGAAGCTGTTCGCGCGCGGCCAGCATCGATGATTCGGCCTGGCGAACGCCATTGATGGTACGATTGCCGTTCCAAATATTCTGATTGAGAGTCACGCCGTAACCGCGGGGATGCGAGGTGATCGAACCTGATCCTCCTGCTACGGGAATCGAAACGCCGCCGCCGAGGTCGATGGACTCTACCGGCGCGCTGAACCTCGTGTAGGAAAACGAATCACTCGCTTGCGCGTTCAGCGTGGGCAGGAAGCCGGCGTTGGCTTTCGGAATGTTCTCGTCGCTCGCGCGCACCGCCGCGCGCTGCTGATTGATGTCCGGATTGCTGAGATACGCTTTGGCCAGCGCCCCACCGAGCGTTTCAGCGTTCGCAGGATTCCAATTTAACGCCGCCGTCATAGCCGCCAACGCTATGCCCCAGACCGCATAGCGCTGACGAAGGGTTGCTGCGAACAATAACTGCCGCTCTGACATCAACGCCCCGTTCTTGTCGCACTTTCAGCGCGCACCATCACTGGGCGCGGAGGATACGTCGACCTTACGCGTTAACGTAACTATAATTCGACAGCGCAAAATGCGAAATAAAAACGCCGCCAAATCAGACCTAATACTAAGTCCTTAGCGCAACATAGGAAATAAATTGTCTTCGGCCAGCCCTGGCTTAGTTCAAGAGGCTCTCCTCCACAAATCTTTGGGGAGCGTCGCAAAATTGCGACACTTAATATCGTCGTTAAACTAAAATTCGAACCGCGCTGCTTGATGAAAGGCGTCCAGGCGCGGCGCTGACGAATCAAAAAGCACCCTTCGCGTCGAGGCGCCTTCCGCCTTCTCAATCAAAACGGCCTTGGAAGCGGGAAACGAGGCGTCCACACCGACCAGACGGCCCCCTTCGGCCAATTGCTCGATCAATTTGTCCGGCCTGACTTCAAAAGCGCCGTTAACGAGAATCAGGTCAAAGGGCGCTTGGGCTGGAGCGCCCCCCGCCAGATCGCCGGCGATGAACTCAATGCCTCCCAACCCCGCTAGTGTGGTTTTAGCGCCCTGCCCCGCTTCAGGCGTCTCCAGCGCGACGACCCGCGCGCCAAGACGAGTGAGAAGCCAAACGCTGTAGCCGGAGCCGCCGGCGACATCGAGAGCGCGAATCTTCGCCTGGGGCTTACCGGCTTGAATCAGTCGCGCCAGAGTCGTCGGGGCGAGCAATAGGCGCCCGGCCCCTTGAAGCGCGGGAACTTCACGGTCGACATAGGCAAGGGAGGCGAAGGCCGGCTCAACGAAAGCCTCACGCGGCGCCGCCGCGAACGCGGCGATAACGTTCAAGTCGACGACGCTCGACGTCCGCAATTGGCCGTCGATCATGCGTTGGCGACGCAGCGCCAGTTCTTCTTGTGAGGGTAGCGAATTCATCGGTTCGCCGTTTTCATTTGGAAAATCAAATTGGAGGCCTCGCCCGGAATCGAACCGGGGTGCAAGGATTTGCAGTCCTCTGCGTAGCCACTCCGCCACGAGGCCGCGCCGGCGGAAAGGCCGGAGCGCGACGGGCTATACCAAGATTTGTCCGGCTGCGGCAAGCCGACCAGAGGTTCAATCCTCCGCCCAGAAAGAATGGCGCTGAAGCGGCAAAGCGAAAAAGTAAAGCGCGGTCGCGACAAGTCCAGCCTTGACCCAGAAACCAGGCGCCAAGCCCTGCCAGACCGACAAAACCGCACATAGACACCACAGCACGGTCGCTGCGAGCGTCGGAATCCGCAGTTTCTCCACCCGCATAGGATGCACGAACACAATCGGAGCGAACATCAACGCCGCCGCCAAGATTAGGATCGCGGCGTTGAACAGACTCGGCAGCTTAAAGACGAAGAGATAGAGCGCCAACACGTTCCACAGCGCCGGAAACCCTCGAAACCAATTGTCCGCCGTCTTCATCCGCGTATCGGCGAAATAGAGCGCCGAGGCGACGATCACGGCAAGGCCGATCCAAAAGGCGATCGGCGTCGGCATAAGGTCGGAGCGCCAAATCGCCACGACCGGCACGAGCACGTAGCCCAGAAAATCAACCACCAGGTCGAGAGTGGCGCCGTCGATTGTCGCGGCGATCTCGGTGACGCGAGCAGCGCGCGCCAGCGTCCCATCAACGCCGTCGATGAGAATCGCCAGGCCGAGCCACGCAAACATCGACGTGAAATTGCGCTCGATCGCCGCGTATAACGCCAAGACCGCGACGGCGCCGCCGGACGCGGTCAAAATATGGACCGAAAAAGCCGCGGCGCGCCGCACCGGAACGCGGTTTCGTTCTTTGACCACGCTCATTGCGCTCTAAGCCGCCCCTTGCACCGCGCTTTTGGAAGCCGCGGCCGCCCGCCTGGACAGGAAGAAAGCACGCGTGCGACAAATCAGCAATGCTCGATAGTTTGCGCTCTGAGACTGACGCCGCAGAGATTCTCGTGGTCGGTGCGGGTCTTGCAGGACTCGCCGCCGCCATAGGCTTCTCGCAGGCGGGCTTTAAGACAATTCTTGTCGGCGCGCCCGAAGCTTTGGCCGATGGCCGCACGGTCGCCCTTCTCGACGGCTCGATGCGATTTCTCGAAGAGCTGGGCCTTCGTCCTGAAATTGAGCGACGTGGCGCCCCGATGCGCGCGCTCCGGATCGTGGATGACACAGGAAGCCTTTGGCGCGCGCCGACCGTCGAATTCCAGGCTGGCGAAATCGACCTCGACGCCTTCGGCTGGAACATCAAAAACGCTGAATTGATCGCGGCGCTGGGCGAACAAGCCGCGCGGAGGACGCATTTAAAGATAATCGCTGGGCGCGTCGAAGCCTACGATTGGTCAGGAGAGGAGGCGCGCGCCCAATGTGCTGACGGCCGTGTCATCGCGGCGCGCCTGATCGTCGCTGCCGACGGACGATTGTCGCCAGCCCGCGTCTCGGCGGATATCGGCGCGCGTGTTCGTCCCTCAGCGCAAACGGCGTTGACCGCCATTCTTTCCCATGCCCGACCGCATGATGATTTTTCGACCGAGTTTCACACGCGGCAGGGACCGTTCACTTTGGTTCCATTGCCCCCCGACAGCGCTGGGCGCCGTCGGTCGAGCCTCGTCTGGGTCATGGCCGAGGCAGAGGCGCGGCGTCGGGCCGCGCTGGCCGATGACGCGTTGAGCGCGGAGATCGAGGCTCAAGCGCAATCGATCCATGGCGCGATGCGAATCGCAGGCGCGCGCGGCGTCTTTCCGCTCGCAAGCCAGTCCGCGGCGCGATTGACAGCAAAGCGTCTCGCCTTAATCGGCGACGCGGCGCATGTGTTGCCGCCGATCGGCGCGCAAGGGTTCAATCTGGGACTACGCGACGTCGCTCAACTCATCGAGATTGTGGCGCAGGCAAAAGTGGCCGGCGAAGATTTCGGCGCCGCCGGAGCGCTCGCCCGTTACGCGGCCGCCCGGCGCGGCGACGTCTTCGCGCGAACTGCGGCGGTCGATACGCTCAACCGTTCGCTGATCGCCGATTTTGCGCCGATCGATTTTGCTCGCAGCACAGGCCTTGCCGCGCTTGGCGCGATCGGTCCGTTGCGACGCTTCGTCATGCGGGAAGGCATTGCGCCGCGTCGAGCCTCGCCGCGCGCGATGCAGCGCTGAGTCAGCTCTTTAACGCTCCGGATTTTTTTGCGGTCCAGGTTGCGACATAATCCATCAGACCCGGCGACAGGCAGTCATAGGGCTCGAGCTTCAATTCTCTAAGACGCCCCCTAATTCCATCCATGCGACTTGGATCGACGCCCGCTTCGATCACCGAGGAAACGAAAGCAGCGAAACCTGGCGCGGCCCAGCCGGATTCCTGGAAACGCTCGGGATGAACGAAGCTCAGACCTTTGAAGGCGTGATCGCGTTCGACCGGACCATGCATGTGTACGCCGCATTCGACACAGGCGTGGCGCTGGATCAGCGCGCTGGAATCGACGACCTTCAGCTTGTCGCCGTTCTCGAGCACTTCGACATTCTCGCTCGGCGAGACGGCTACGACCGAGAAAACCGCGCCCTCCGGCTTCCAGCATTTGGTGCAGCCGCAAGCGTGATCATGGGCGACCTGCCCCTTGATGCGCACTTTCACCGGCCGGCTCGCGCAAAGGCAGACCAAGGTTCCGCCGGCGAAATTCGGATCCGTCGGTTTCACGCCGCCGTCGACGGCGGGATGAAGTTTCACCGCGTCAGCCATTGTCTCCTCCTTTGTTATGTCAGTAGATCACGACGCTCCTAATCGACTTGCCTTCGTGCATCAGATCGAAACCCTTATTGATCTCTTCAAGTTTCAATTTGTGCGTGATCATTGGATCAATCTGAATTTTTCCCGCCATGTACCAATCGACGATTTTCGGCACGTCGGTGCGTCCACGCGCGCCGCCGAAGGCCGTACCTTTCCAGACACGTCCCGTGACAAGCTGGAACGGCCGGGTCGATATTTCCTGGCCCGCGCCGGCAACGCCGATGACAATCGATTGTCCCCAGCCGCGATGCGCGGCTTCCAGCGCCTGGCGCATGACCTTTACGCTACCGGTACAGTCGAACGTATAATCGACCCCGCCGATCTGGTCGGCGCCGCGCTTGGTCATGTTGACGAGATGCGGAACGATATCGCCTTCGATCTCCTTCGGATTGACGAAGTGCGTCATGCCGAAGCGTTCACCCCAAGCCTTCTTGTCGTTGTTGAGGTCGACGCCGATGATCATGTCCGCGCCGGCGAGCTTGAGACCCTGGATCACATTGAGCCCAATACCGCCGAGGCCGAAGACCGCCGATGTTGCGCCCGCCTCCACTTTTGCAGTGTTGATCACCGCGCCGATTCCCGTGGTGACGCCGCAGCCGATGTAGCAAATCTTGTCGAAGGGCGCGGCAGGATCGACCTTCGCGACGGCGATCTCAGGCAGAACGGTGAAGTTCGAGAAGGTCGAACAGCCCATGTAGTGGAAGATTTTGTCCTTGCCGATCGAGAAGCGCGACGTGCCGTCCGGCATCAGGCCTTGGCCTTGGGTCGCCCGGATCGCCGTGCAGAGATTCGTTTTCCGAGAAAGGCACGAGGCGCACTGGCGGCACTCGGGCGTGTAGAGCGGAATGACATGATCGCCCTTCTTCACACTCGTGACGCCGGGCCCGACGTCGACAACGATTCCCGCGCCTTCATGACCCAGGATCGAAGGGAAAATCCCTTCGGGATCACCGCCGGAGAGGGTGAACTCATCCGTATGACAAATCCCCGTGGCCTTGATCTCGACCAGCACTTCGCCTGCGCGAGGTCCCTCGAGGTCGACTTCCATGATCTCCAACGGCTTCCCAGCGGCGACGGCGACCGCGGCCTTGGTTTTCATTTGAATCCCTCCCTTTGGGCGTAAGTCATACCGCTCCGTCCTTTCGACGCAGGTTTGATTGCGTTTATCGGCTCGCCACGGCCCATGAAAGTGGCGAGTTGAGTGTCTGGATTTAGTTCGCGCTTTGGCCGGACATCGACCTGAGCGGCGCCCGTCATGGACGATTAGCGCATAATTTATGTTATTGAACAATTCTCAATCGACATCCGCGCTGCGACCAAACGGCGCAAGGGCTCCGAGAGAACGCAGCGCAATCGGTTTTCACGCGCCGCGAGACCG
>JASLHV010000055.1 GCA_030153205.1 Roseiarcus sp.
GCGTTCGGCGATTTCGAGATCGATATCGACAAAACGCCCTTCAAACTGCTTGCGCAGCGTCCCCTCTTTCCAGGTTCGGATTGTCGCAGCTTGCCGCTTGTCGCGCCGCTCGAGCCTTTTGACACCGATCTCAATCTCCATCATCGTAAGGGAGGATACGAAGAATTCGGCCCCGGCGACGTCTTCGAACCATCTGAGGACGCGCCTTTCCGCCAAATCTTTGCGTCTAAGCGCTGAGACGACATTCGTATCGAGCAAGTAGCTCATGAGAGATCGATCTTGCGCGGCGCTGCTTTTTGACGAGAGGGCGGGTCAAATTCGATGTCGTCCTGGCCTGGCGCCGCCAGCAAATCAAAGAGACTTTCAGGCTTCCCGACGAGTCTTTTGTATTCATCGTAGGACATGAGAACGCTCGCCGGCCGCCCTCGCTCGGTAATTATGACGGGTTCCGACTTGGCTTCCCGCTTCGCGCGGCTGAAATCCTGATTGGCTTCACGGCTGGACATTATTTTCATCGAGCCTTCCTCGCCTTCAATGTAGGTATGTAGGTATATTGTCGATCCGTCAAGTGGGCGGCGCGAGATGAAACGCGACGGAGGCCCCGTTACAGCAAAAAGGGGAGGCCTTGCGGCCTCCCCTCGTTTTCTCAGACGCGATGGGGACTGGATCAGAAATCCATGCCGCCCATGCCGCCGCCGCCACCGCCCATCGGCATGGCCGGCTTGTCCTTCGGCACTTCGGCGACCATGGCCTCGGTGGTGATCAAGAGGCCGGCGACCGAAGCCGCATCCTGCAGGGCGGTGCGAACCACCTTGGCCGGATCGACGATGCCCGCCTCGATCATGTCGACATAAGTCTCAGCCTGGGCGTTGAAGCCGTAGGTCTGCGACTTGTTCTCCTGGATCTTGCCGACAACGATCGAGCCTTCGACGCCCGCGTTCTCGGCGATCTGGCGGATCGGCGACTCGAGGGCCTTCAGCACGATGTTGATGCCGGCCTGCTCGTCGGCGTTCTCGCTCTTGAGCTTCTGGACCGCAGCCTTGGCGCGCAGCAAGGCGACGCCGCCGCCGGGGACGATGCCTTCTTCCACCGCAGCGCGGGTGGCGTTGAGCGCGTCATCCACGCGATCCTTCTTCTCCTTGACCTCGACTTCGGTCGCGCCGCCGACGCGGATCACCGCGACGCCGCCCGCGAGCTTGGCGAGACGCTCCTGGAGCTTCTCACGATCGTAGTCGGAGGTGGTCTCCTCGATCTGCGCCTTGATCTGACCGACGCGGCCTTCGATGTCGGCCTTCTTGCCGGCGCCGTTGATGATCGTGGTGTTCTCTTTCTCGATGCGCACGCGCTTGGCCTTGCCGAGCATCTGAACATTCACGTTCTCGAGCTTGATGCCGAGATCTTCGGCGATCATCTGGCCGCCGGTGAGGATCGCGATATCCTCGAGCATCGCCTTACGGCGATCGCCGAAGCCGGGCGCCTTGACAGCCGCGACCTTGAGGCCGCCACGCAGCTTGTTGACGACGAGCGTCGCCAAAGCTTCGCCTTCGACGTCCTCAGCGATGATGACCAGCGGCTTGCCGGTCTGAACGACCGCCTCGAGCACCGGCAGCATCGGCTGCAGCGAAGAAAGCTTCTTTTCGTGGATGAGGATGTAAGCGTCCTCGAGTTCGGCGACCATCTTCTCGGCGTTGGTGATGAAATAGGGCGAGAGATAGCCACGGTCGAACTGCATGCCCTCGACGACGTCGAGTTCGGTCTCGAGGCTCTTGGCCTCTTCCACCGTGATGACGCCTTCGTTGCCGACCTTCTGCATGGCCTTGGCGATCATGTCGCCGATCGACTTGTCGCCGTTCGACGAAATCGTGCCGACCTGGGCGACTTCCGCCGAATCCTTGATCTTCTTGGAGCGCTTGGCGATGTCCCTGACGGCCTCGCCGACGGCGAGATCGACGCCGCGCTTCAAGTCCATCGGGTTCATGCCGGCCGCGACGTATTTCGCGCCTTCCTTGACGATCGACTGGGCGAGAACCGTCGCCGTCGTGGTGCCGTCGCCCGCCGTGTCATTGGTCTTGGAGGCGACTTCGCGCACCATCTGGGCGCCCATATTCTCGAACTTGTCCTCGAGCTCGATCTCCTTGGCGACGGTGACGCCGTCCTTGGTGATGCGCGGAGCGCCGAAGGATTTATCGAGAACGACATTGCGGCCCTTGGGGCCGAGCGTGACCTTCACCGCATTGGCGAGGATGTCGACGCCGCGCAGCATGCGCTCGCGGGCGTCGCCGGAAAAACGTACGTCTTTGGCTGCCATGTGTTGAGTTCCTTACGATGTGATGGGGGGAGCAGTCGGCAATGGGCAGTGGGGACGATCGGCGCGGCGGTGAGGGCTTCGCCCCGACTGCTTTCCGCCGATTTGCCTACTGCCTCAGCAATTCAGCCGACGACGCCCATGATGTCGGATTCTTTCATGATCAACAGCTCCTGGCCGTCGATCTTGACTTCGGTGCCGGACCATTTGCCGAACAGCACCTTGTCGCCCTTCTTAACGTCGAGCGGCGTCAGCTTGCCGGTCTCGTCGCGGCCGCCGGGACCGACGGCGATGATCTCGCCCTCTTGCGGCTTCTCCTTGGCGGTGTCCGGGATGATGATGCCGCCTTTCGTCTTTTCCTCGCCTTCGAGGCGGCGGACGACGACGCGGTCATGCAGGGGACGGAACTTCATGTGTTGAGCTTCCTATCTCGATTGCGCGAGGGACCCGTTGGATCGGGCCGGTTTCCTCTCGTTGAAGACTGTTAGCACTCGTTTATTGAGAGTGCTAACAGTTGGGCGAGGAGATAGGCTCGGCCGGCGCTGGCGTCAAGGGTCGATAGGGGAGCGTTGCGGCAATATTTTGGTTTGGTTGACGCGGGGCCGACTCCCCTTTTTGCGCTATCCGATCGCCTGCGAGGTCGCGCTTGCTCCATGGAGCCGATGACGTCAGCCGGCGCGGAGAGCAAACATGCCCTTCGTTCGCCGGGCGGAGTGGGCCGAACAAAGTTTAATTCAGGGACATGATACGAATTGCATAAGGTCTCGCTCGCCCTGACCTCGTCGAGCGCCCTCGGGATCCATTTGTAATCACTAACTGAAGCGGCCGCCGGCGACAGACTGATGGGTCCCGCTTGACGAAGTCATTCGTACCCCAATCCCCGTCAGACCCCGTGCAGAATGACATAAGATGTTCTTATACAACGCCACAGATTTTTAAATTTTACTAATTTTCCCTGTCCGTCAGTCTGGACGGAGGAAAAGGCGCGGGAGGATCGAAAGGCCATGGGTAGTGTCTTTTCCGATCACATATCGGCCGCGGAATCGGGGCCGATAAAATCGGCGGCCCAGCCGATCAAAATGGACGCGCAGCAGCCTCTGTTGCGGTGGATGATTTTCACCGGACTGACCTTGTTCGCAGCGGCGCTGATGTGGCGATACGGCTGGTTCGGTCTGATGCTTTCGGCGGATCGGACCTATATTTCAAGCGTCATTGTGTTCCTCTACGTCTGCGCATGCTTGCACTGCCTTTGGCGAACGGTTGCAATATCGCGCGAAGGGGACGCTGCGCGCGAGGACGAACTCATCTTAGCGGAAGATGAGGACGATGATACCCTGGCGAACTCTGCGAGCAACCTTCCGCCGGGCGGTGTAACGGAACATATCCGCCAACTGATCGAAAAATCTCGCCACCAGGGCGGCGGCAAGATCGATCAGACGCTTCTTTTGCGTACGTTAGCGGATCGGCTGAAGGGGTCCAACGGACTCGGCGCTTTCATATCCGATACGCTGATGAAGCTGGGGCTGCTCGGAACAATCATCGGCTTCATCATCATGCTCGCTCCCATTGCCGGGCTAGATGCTTCCAATAGGGAAATGATGAAGACATCCATGGGTGTGATGAGCGACGGCATGGCGGTCGCGATGTACGCGACATTGGCCGGCCTTGTCGGCTCCATACTCCTCAAGACGCAATATTACATGCTGGACGCAGCGACGAACCAGATTTTCGCGCGCGCCGTTACTTTGACCGAGACGCGAGTGGTTCCGGCGCTCGAGCGGCGCCATGTTGGATGAATTCCCGCTCTATCAGCGCGAGGAGCCGTTCGACCCTTTCAGCGTCATGCTCTTCAAGGCGCTTCAGGTCGTTTCTTTTCTATTCTTTCTCGCATTGCTCGCCGTCTCTCCGGACGCCAAGGACGGAAAGATCGACTCGAAAGCCGAGTTCTTGATCACGATGGATTGGCCGGACGATCACCCCGACGACTTGGATCTCATGGTCCAAGACCCGATCGGGAACATCGCGTGGTATCGGCATAAAGAAGCAGGCTTTTTGACGCTCGACCGCGATGATCGAGGCGGCCTCAACGACACGATCGTCGTCAACGGGAAGAAAATTCACTCGGGTATCCGCGAAGAGATCGTCACGGTCCGCGGGATCGTACCGGGCGAATATGTCGTCAACGTCTCGCACTTTCTGGCGAAGACGGGCGAACCGGTGCCAGTCAAGGTCAAAGTCCAAAAGTTGAATCCGGTTTCGCAGGTGATCTTTGACGATACGGTAACGGTCGATCACACCGGCGACGAAAAAACGGCGGTGCGCTTCGCGCTCGACGACGAGGGCAAAGTCATCGACGTCAGCAGGCGCGCGAAGTCTTTGACCGGAACCTTGAAAATCATCAACCCCGGCGGAGGCGTTGGGCTTGCACGTAAATAGCCTTCAGTCCGTCATTGTCGCCATTGCGATCGCATACGCCCTGCTCGGCGCGTTATTGCTCGCCCTGCTGACGTATGCGCGTTTGGATTGGCGCATAAAGGCGGCGGCCGTCGCCCTAACGAGCGCCTTCTACATCGTTAGTTTTTTCGCATCGCGAAATCTGCTGGGTTGGGCGTCCCCGGAAAAATTACCGCCCTATTTCAAACTGCTTCAAGCGCGTGTCGTTGAACCAAATTCCAACGACCAGGACACAGGATCGATCTATCTTTGGGTCGAGGCGCTCGGCGAGGACAACCGACCCCTCGCCGCGCCTCGCGCGTACCGGATACCGTACTCTTCCAACGCCGCGGACAAGGTTGAAAAAGCGAATGCGGAAATCGCGACGGGCCATCCACAGGGAGGCCTGAGCGACAGTTTCGGGAACGGGGAGGGAGGCGCCCCGGAGGCTATGGCGCCTGGCCCAAGCGCATCGATCGATATGTCGGGAGGCGATCCGTCGGGTGGCGGCGCGGCGGCCCCAGGCGCTGGAGCAGAAGGCGGTGGGGTCGTCTTCACGCCGCTCCTGCCGCCGAAAATGCCCGCAAAGGACCAGTGATAATCGGCGTTCATCAGTAAGCGGCCAAGCGTCAACGGCAATACATGCGCGGTCGTTTCTTCAAATGTTGCTTCAAGCACGCCCTATTTTTAAGGCTATATTGAGAAAAAGGCGGTAATATCATTTTGTGTCAAGCACATTTAGTCATAAAGTTCTTCCGTCCGTAGTCGACAATAGAGGAGGATGCTTTCCTGGACGACGTTTTTTCGCAGATGGTCGTTTTAACAAATTGATTCGTCTTTATATTTATCCTAAGGACGAAATGAATATCTCTAAGGGGTCGAACGATTGTTCATGACATTCAAGTAGCGGGCGCGTTATTTGTTCGACTGAGCCGACTGTGCTTCCTTGGCGGCATCTTCAACTTCGATCTACCCGGCGACCGATCTTCGAAATCGCCTTGGAAGAGCGCGGAAAGATTGTGAAAAGACACGCCGCTTCGAGCACGCGACTTGCGCGGCGGGCCCGATGACGGCAAGTACGCGACTCAACAATTGAGGTTGGCATGCGTCCCATCCGTTATTTGTCGGCTGTCGCGGTCTCGTCGGTCATGTCTCTTGCTTGCGCCCTGGCGGATGAGGCCAATCCGCGCCTGCCTCTCCTTCAAAAAGGCGAGGCCGGCGGCATGCATACGTTGCTCGCCTGGCCGTCGGGCGTCAGGCGCGCGCCGGCGCTTCTCACTTTGCTTCAGAGCGAGGCAGCGAGCGATATCGCGGCTTTCGGCCAATCAGGCAAGGAGCAGGGTCATCCCGACAAGGCTTTCGAGCGCTATGCGCAGGAGCGCTATGCGGGCGACGCCTATGAAAGCGTCGTGATCGTCACGCGGTTCTATGGTCAGCCGGGCGAAAAGACCCTGGCGACCAAAACTTGGGATATTCCCGCCGGTCACGCTGTCGGCTGGAGCGACCTTCTCAAGGACACGTCCGACAATTCGCCGGGCTTAAAGGCCATTTACGCCTATGTCGCTCGGGCGCTCGGATCGAACTTCAAGCCGAAGCCGCCCAAGTCCGGCGATAAAGAGGCCGCGGCCGAGTACCAACGACTGCAGGATCGTTTCGGCTGGTTTGCGCCGACGCTCGAAGGCATGCCCGGCTTCGCCTTTGTGCCCGCGAAGGACGGCCAGCATGTCGGCGGCCTGTCCTTGATCTTCGGCAAACAGACGATCGCCGGTTTTAGCGGCGATGGCTTGTTTACGGACGAAGTCGTGGTGCCGGCCGAAGTCTTCAAGGCGTTTCTCACCCCCGGCGTACACGATCTCTTCGCGGGCGAACCCGCGCGCTACGGCCTGCTGCAGCGCGAGCGCGACGACGCGACGATTTCGGGTTCGACGGCGGTTGTACTCACGGGCGAGCAGAAGCCCGGAAAAACGCTGACGATCCGCGCCGAGGCGCCGGCGACCTTCTTCAAAGACGATGCGATCGACCTTGTCGTCGACGCCGATGTCCTTGGCGAGACGAAGAACCCGAAGGATGTCACGATCACGGGCAAAGCGGAGGCGGGCGCGACGCTCAGCGGCGTCGGCTACGATTTGCGCGTCTTCAGCGTGACGATCAATCAGAAGATCGAACCTTTCCCCGCCGTCTGCCGGCAATCGGCGCTGCACATTCGCCCCGCGCATGGATCGCCCGCCGACGAGGCGCATGCGCCGGAGATCGACGTCAGCTATCCTCTCAAGTTCGATTGCAGCGGGGACCAGGGATAGGGCGGCCGGCTTCGCCTTAGGTCACGGCGCAAGTCCCGTTTGCAGAAAATCTCGTAGCCCTAAAGTCGAGCGATTGGCGGGAGCGGGATCATTGGCGCGCGTTTTCTTTACGGCGCTTCAGAAAAACTTGCTGTTCGCTCGCATCAAGTGTCCTGACTCGGCGGCTCTATATTCTGAGGATCGTTCTGTAACAAGTAGTCGGCGTCCCGATTTGCAATTCCCCCGTCGTCTCGTCGTGGGGGTACGCGTACAAAAGTGAACCAGAACACGCCGCCGACAAGGCCAAGACCGCAGATAGCGCCTAGTGCGACTTCGAGCCAGGCTGGCATCGTAGGCCCTCCTCAAGGCCGGTAACATTCGACCGCCCACGAACGTAAAGCAACCGACAGGCGGCCATGCTTCCAGACTTTCACGAGCCGCTGCGACGCATCGGAGCGCGTATTTATGGCCATGAGGGCGCGGTGACATGAACGCGGCGATCAAAATCAGGCTGGCGACGCCGGAAGATGCCCGACACTTGCCTGACGTCGAACAATCCGCGGGCGAACTTTTCCGAACCGTCGAGGGTTTGGCGTGGATCGCCGATAGCGAGAATCTGACTCAGCCTTGCTATGCGCAATGGGTCCAACACGGTTCCAGTTGGGTAGCGCAAGCTGAGGCCGGCCGACTGGCCGGTTTTCTATGCGCCGAAGCCATGGAACATGAGTTACACATCCATGAGTTCGCGGTCGCGCTCGATTTTCAGAGGCACGGCATTGGTCGGCGGCTGCTCGATACCGCAATCGCATGGGCGGTCGAACGGAACCTTTCGGGCGTGACGCTGACGACATTCCGCGCGGTCGCCTTTAACGAGCGCTTTTATGCGCAAGCTGGATTTGAAACGCTTTCGGAAGATACGATAGGGCCGCGTCTTGCGGCCGCCGTGCAATTCGAGATTGCGAAAGGATTGCCCGCCGATCGACGGTGCGCGATGCGGCGGACGCTTGTACCATTGAAAGGCGTCCAAAGGAGCCGCGCATCATGACGCCCCTTCAATTCGTCCAATGCTGCAAGAGATCACGCGCAAGCGTCATTGAGAATGTGCGAAGGCTCTCGCCTTCATGAGAGCGCTGCGGTTGGCGTTGCGGACGAGGGAGGAGGGGAGGCGCGCGAACGGGTTCATGGCGCTTTCCGTACCGGCCGTGCGCTGAACGGAAAGAGCCCCTGCGCATCATGAACCCATAGGGCCGAAATGCGCTCCTTCTCACAAAGCGCCAGCGCGTCGAGAAACGCCTGAGCCACGGGCTCGGCCATTTCATTCATCATCTCGTGGTTTATGGGCAGATCGACGGGAATGACGCAGGCGCGCACAATCCCGTCCCCCGACTTAAAGACCCGCAGTTCGAACACTTCCTCGCCGGGCGTGGCGTCGTCGCGATGTTCGATGATTCGGGTCATGGGATGTCCCTATCGGCAGGGCGGATAGCACAGCCGTAGACCCTACGGCCCACCGGAAGCGAGCGCCACGGTGCTCGGTCGCGTCAAAAGGTGGGTGCTCGCCATGCTCGCTTGCAAGAGCAAGCTGCGCGTGGCTGCGCTCCCGCCGCCGAGAGGCGGCGCTTTTGACCCGGCCTGCGCGCCGCGGCGTTCCGGACGTGTCGGGACGAAGGGCGTCCCGATCAATCGACCCGACGCCTCCGGCGCGGGTCGAACAAAGGGCGGGTATCTCAGAAGGAGGAACAGATAATAGGGCGCGGTCGTGTCGGAAATCTGCTGGCGACGGTCCTGGGGCTCCCCGCCTCGCGATGACGGTCGGACTCTGCCGGCAATCCAGGCGGCGACGGCCGATGGCTCCGCGTGACGGGGTAGTCAGAATTTTCTTTCTGATATTCAGAAAATATGCTACGGTATGGCGAGAGCTAAAGCGCGATGACTTTTAGATGACTTGTAATGGAATCGATGAATGGCATTGCGAGGAGCCCTAGGGCGCCCTTCCCGACGGCGCTGAGTTGTCAGTCAGGAACAACGCAGAGAGAATATTTTCCAGTTTTTCGCTTGCAAGCCCTTGATATCGCTCAAAACGGCAAAACTCGAGTTTGGAATAATTTGGAGCAAAGCCAGATGGGCTCTTTGAACGTGCAGGACGTTGTTTTGCTGAATTTGTCTGGCCGGCGCCGAAATCTCGTTTGCCAAACCGCTCAGGCGGCGGCGGCGAGGAGGCGTTGGACCTCGCTGACGAGGTCCTTCAGATGGAACGGCTTGGAGAGGATGCGCGCGTCCTTAGGCGCATTATTGTCCGGATTTAGGGCGACGGCGGCGAAGCCGGTGATGAACATCACCTTGATCTCGGGATCGAGTTCGGTCGCGCGGCGGGCGAGCTCGATGCCGTCCATCTCGGGCATGACGATGTCGGTCAGCAACAATTCGAAAGGCTCTTCGCGCAGGCGATTATAGGCGGAAAGGCCGTTGTCGAACGAGGCGACGTCGTAGCCGGCGTTCTGCAATGCCTTGACCAGGAAGCGACGCATATCGTTGTCGTCTTCCGCCAAAAGGATCTTCGTGTTCAATTCGCCTCGCGCGCTCATTCTTAATTGCCCCTGATATGCCGATTTACCATTCGCCGATCCAAGTAAAAATCGAGTGAAAAGCCAATTGTTACGCAACTTGTCTTACGCGACGCTTGACGGTTCAATTCTGTTGGCCGTGATGTCTCGATTTCGCCCACCTCTTGTCCTGGCGCGCGCACTGGCGCATTTTTGGCGCCAGTCGGATCGCGGCGAAAGTGCGATCGGTTGCGGCCTGGCGACGAAGAAGCGTCCGCGAGGCGAGGGCGAGGCGTGATGAGCGGCGAAGGAATCGGTGAAGGCCTCGAGTTCGAAGCCCCTTTTACCATCATCGAGCCACGTCGCCTCGCGACGCCGCTCGTGCTCAATTCGCCCCATTCCGGCCGGGTCTATCCGCGCCGGTTCCGGGAGCGCTCGCGGCTCGACGAACTGACCCTCAGGCGCTCTGAGGACGCCTTTGTCGATGAATTGCTCGCGCCCTGCGTCGCGCTCGGCGCGCCCTTGATGGCGGCGAATTTTCCCCGCGCTTACCTCGACGTGAATCGCGAACCCTATGAACTCGATCCGCTAATGTTCGACGGCCGCCTCCCCGCTTTCGTCAATACGCGCTCGCTGCGCGTCGCGGGCGGGCTCGGCACCATTCCGCGGGTCGTCGGGGAGGCCCAGGAAATCTATGGCCAGTCCATGCCGGTCGCCGAGGCCATGGAGCGTATCGCTAAGCTTTACGCGCCTTATCACGGCGCGCTGCGCGGATTGATCGAGCGGGCGGCGGCGAATTTCGGCGTCGCCGTACTGCTCGACTGTCATTCCATGCCGTCCAATATCGCCGAGAACGCCGCGCCCGATTTCGTCATCGGCGATCGCTACGGCGCCAGCGCCGCCCTATGGGTGGTCGAAGCGCTCGAACAGGCCCTGCGCCGCCTCGGCTACTCGGTGAGGCGCAACAAGCCTTACGCGGGCGGCTTCATCACGGAACATTATGGCGTGCCCGCCAGCCGCCGGCACGCGGTTCAGATCGAAATCAATCGCGCGCTCTATATGGACGAACGCAAGGTGACCAAATCAGATCGATGGCCGGAGCTCGCCGCCAATCTTCTCTCTGTGGTCGAGAGCGTTGTCCTGCGTATCGCGCGGGAAATCGCCCGGCCGCCGATGGCTGCGGAATAGGCGGGCAATTTAACGGGGGCGGGGCAAACGCCCAGCAGGTCGCGCGCGCTGTCGCGGCCAGAGACTGTTGCAATGGTTGGAAAAAAGGAGGCCGCCTGTGTCACCACAAGCGGCCCAAGTCTAGGGAGGAAACGCCCAAGGAGGGCATATGCGACAGGTCATGTCGCACCGCAACAATATCGGACTGCGCCGCATCAAATGCAAGAAATATTTTAGGACACGGTGGACAAATGGTTTGCAGTCAGGGCAAACGCTCAGGGGCGGGCGTCCTCGCTTGGCGCTCTAATCCAAGTCGGAAATGCAAAATCCGCTAATAAATCAGCATACTAAATTACCAAAGCGGTGATCGATATTTCTGGCGGCCTGACTAATCATGTATGGCACATATGCAAAATTTGCAGGAGCGTTCGGTATGACCGCCGTGGATTTCTCGAGTTTCGTCGACGGGCTGGCGCAAGCCTCGGGCGATGTCATCCTTCCTTTCTTTCGCAGCGCAATAGGCGCGGAGGACAAGTCAGGCGGCGGCGTTTTCGATCCGGTGACCGAGGCCGATCGCGCGGCGGAAGTCGTCATGCGGCGGCTGATCGGGCAGGCGTTCCCGGCCCATGGCGTTATCGGTGAGGAATACGGCAAGGATCGCCCCGATGCCGAATATGTCTGGGTGCTCGATCCGATCGACGGCACCAAAGCCTTTATTTCAGGCCTGCCCACTTGGGGCACTTTGATCGGCCTCACCCATCGCGGCCGGCCGGTCTACGGCATGATGTCGCAGCCTTTCACCCGCGAGCGCTATTTCGGCGACGGGGCCAGCGCCTCCTGCCGCGGTCCTTCCGCCGCGGCGCCGGGGGTTCGGGGCGAAGGCTCGGCCGTCCGCCCCTTGCGCGTGCGGTCCTGCGCGTCGCTCGCCTCGGCGACCTTGATGACGACGACGCCGAAAATGTTCGATGAGACCGAGGCGCCGGCCTATCGGCGCGTCGAGGACAAGGTTCGCCTCGCGCGGTACGGCGCGGATTGCTACGCCTATTGCATGCTCGCCGCCGGCTATATCGACATCGTGATCGAAGCCAATCTCAAACCGCACGACATCGTCGCGCTCGTACCAATCGTCCAGGGCGCCGGCGGCATTGTCTCGACATGGGATGGCGGCGACGCCGCGGGCGGCGGCCGTATTGTCGCTGCGGGCGACCGGCGCGTCTATGAGGAGGCGCTGCAGCTTCTCGCCGTCTGATGCGGGTTCTTCACGCACCGCCGTCGAAGGGCGAATCGATAAAGAGCGCTGAACGCCCCGGCTCGAGATTTTCGGGCCGCGGCGCGCCGAAAGCGCTGAAGCCCCAGCCGACGGCGAAGCCCGCGACTGCTCCGATCAGCGCGATCGTCGGCGCTTGCGCGGCGCTGACAGCCCAGGCATTGGCGTAGGCGAGCCCGGCCATTGTCGCGAGGCTCGCGACGATCGCGGCAATCGCATGCGCCGCTTGCGCGCGCGCCGAGAAAGACAAGGCGAGCGGCGGCCCCAGGATGGAGAGCGCGATCGCTATGGCGATAAAGAACGACTTTTCCGGTACGATCGCTTGTCGGTAAGCTAGCCAGCCGCTGAACGCGACAGCAAGGATCGTCAAGCCTCGCGCCCGCGCCAGCCTTTGGCTCGCGAGCACGCCTTCCCTGCCATAAACCGCATGCGCGCTCACGGCGCGCGAGGCCGTTTGGGCGCCGGCAGCGGCGCAAATGAGAGCCGCCATCAGCAGGCCGCTGGCGAAGAGACTTTGCGCCGCGGCCCCATTGTCGGCGCGCCATAACGGCGTCCCAAGCGCGAAAGCAATCGCGAAGACAAGGATGACGACGAGGCTATAAACGCCGACACGGGTCGCTTGGTACGACGTCAGACCGACGAAGGCGCCCGCCGACAGAGGCGGAAGGATCGCAACGCCTAGCGCGGCGCCGACTTCATTGAGCCAGGGATCGGCGAGCGGCCATGCTTTGTATTGCGTCAGCATGTCCCTTGCGCGGGCGGCAGCTTCCGCCCCGCCGCCAAGCATGGGCGCGCCTGCGCCGACGTCGGCCATGATCCGCAATCCGATCGGCAGAAGCAGAACAAAGGCGATCATGCCGGCCGTCGCGGCGGCGACCCAAAAGAAACCAGCGAGGCCGCCAGGCGCGACGATCAACAGGACGATGATCGCGGTGACGATGATCGCATCATGGCGCGACGCGTTGAGGAGCGGCCCAAGCGCCTGGACGGCG